>CAYZFJ010000083.1:0-14944 GCA_964477705.1 uncultured Myxococcia bacterium
AATTTGCGAAATTAAACTGCCTTAAAAGAACGCGTGTGCGGCATGCCGTGCCCTTTTTCCAACGTCTAACCAACCCGCCAGGTCACCCTTAATCCTCCGAACCCATTTGCTCAACATTCCTCTTTATACTTCTTACTTTCTATTTCCCCCTTGCCCCTTAACCACCTTGAATTAGCTGGGAATCAAGGAGAGACTGGTTCTACTGGCTTATGGCAAGAGCAACAGGCAGATTCAGCGGCAAACCCCAGTTGCTGCTCAAGGAATGCCTGGTCCCTGACCAAGAGCACATCCACAGGTTGACCGTCATTCCCAACCACCAGTTCCAGCCTTGGAAAGACAAATCCCCGTACTGCTGCCACCCCAACCTTACCCATACGGCTAGTCACATCTGCTTGCCAATCCGGCTCATAGCTGCTGGCCAGGTCGTCAAAAAGCACCTCAGCCGCCCGGCTGTTACCCGTAGACTTGTAGGTTTGGAGCAATCCAAGAAGCCGAGCAATTCCCCCTCGCAACTTGTCAAAATCATCCACCTTCAGAAAAAGGCCCCTCTCCCCATCCTTCGCCACCCGAACCCCGAAATCGCCTTTACCATCCCTGCCCCCCCTGACCAGATACTTAAGTATTGCCTGACTGGCCATCTGGTGGGCGCCCTTGACCTGGCTCTCCCGATATAAGGCCTGTTCCACAAAAGCCCGCTGCAGATAGTCAAGCAGAGCATAGTTGGAGAAATCTTCCAGCTCCTTTTTTTTCACCAGCCCCCACTCAACAAGCTCCGGCGCCCCCATCAGATGGAGGGCCACCAGATCTGCCCTGGCCTCCTCAAGGGGGGCATACACCCTGCCCAAATGATCTGCCGGGTCCCCATCCAGGGTAGGGTCCGCCTGTCCGCTCCCATGTCCAAACATCTCATGGAGAAGAACCCTGGTCATGCGCACCTTCTGACCATAGGTCACTGCACCAGGTACATATTCAGGAAGCCAGAATTCATCAACCAGCGCCTTCCACTCCGCAGCCGACCAGATGTCCGCCAGATTAATGAACACCACCCTTCTTGTCCCGTGTTCCGCCTTGATGTCATCATAATTAGGCAAATTGAAGCCAGCCCACGGTATGGGACCCATATCGCCGGTTCCTACCAGGGCTTGCACAAGCTGAACTGTTGATTCAAAGCCATCCGTACGCTTATACCGATCTGGCCATGGCATCCTCTTCTCCAGATTGGGAGCAGCGGCAGCCATTATTCCGCCAGCTTCAAATCCGATAGGGATCCAAACCACACCTTGCCATGTGCCAACCACCCCCCGCGGGTCTTTTAATGGTTCTACAAACCCCATCATTAAATCTACCTGGTTTCTGCCATGGACCCATTTTCGAAAAAAATCCTTGTATTCAGCCTCGCCACCTGTCCTCAGATGGGCAATCAGATGATCCAGCGTTTCAACCTGTCCATCCGCGCCGGCAAACTTCCGGGCCGCCTCCAGTTCCCTGATGATTGGCCCAAAGCAGGCACCTAGTAATCCTTGCTCACAGTATCGATCCACCTGAATCGCACCAGCGGGTTCAGGTTCCCCTACATCTCCTGCACTGCCGGTGGCTGCACCTGTTCCACTGCCTGCGATCTGCTGTCTGGCACCCTTAACTCCATAGGCACAGTTAACACAGTTCCTCTCCTCATCTGGCAGATGCCTTATGGCAGTCCCCGTAACCCCAGGTCCATACACATTGGTAGTGCTCCCAGTCACAAGGTCCACCTGCCCCCCAGACTCATTAAGCTGGGCGTCCTCCCAAGGATGGAACATATTCCTGAACACCCATTTCAATTTTGACTGATCATCGATGCCTGGCAGGAACGCGAAATCAGCGCCTCCAGCCCGAGCTGCATCCATGGCATGGACCACCATAGGCCAGGTGAGATAACCTGGCAGATACTTATTCCCACCCCGATGCCCATACTGGCCATGATTGAGAAAGAAGCAGGTCATGTATTCTTCAAGTCCATTGCCCACATCTACCGCCATGGCTGACCGGTGCTCCCAAAGAGTGAGCAGGAGCTGTCGCAGTATGTGGCTGCTCGGATGGTTCTGGTGAAAGAGGATTTCGTTACCAAGAACTACAGCCCTGTAAAGATGCCAGGCGAGCATTTTCTGTTCCAGGGGCAACTTCTCGAACCCTGATACTTCCAGGCGCAGGATAGAATAGTCTGTGCCAGTAAGCCCCAGCCGCATCTCTTCCACCGGGAGCCCAGCCCCTGTCATGGTACTGCTCAGGCTGGTACTGATGCTCTTCTTCATCTGGTCAGGTGTTCTTGTTGCAGGCAAGGCTGGGCCCTTATTGAGGTGCTCGTCAGGGGCACCAGTCTCCACCACGTCAGCAGCAAGGACTGGCTCCCTGTCTGCCTGACCATCATCATCGGTCCCAGTTGCTCCACCATGGACGCCCACTGGAAACCCCACAGTAAGGACCAGCAAAATATAATATGTAAACCACCTGACTTGGCAGGATTGGAGGACACCCATCATTCCTCTCCCATTTCTCTGCGGTACAGCTAAAAAATCTACCAACCAACACATACCCGCTCACTCCCTCATTCAATTATCACCATCAGAATTCAGTCATCATCGGCACATGACGCCCTGCTCCGCCTACCACAAATGGAAAGGAAAGCTGGACCATTTGCTAAATTGATTCTAAATTCGACTCCTGATTATAGCCCATCTGGAGAGAACATGTTTGAACGGGTTTTAATTGCTACTGATCTTTCTGAAAAATCATTCAAGATGCTGCAATGCCTTGAGGGGCTAAAGAAGATGGGGTGCAACCAGATCATTCTGGTCCACTGCATTGACACCATCGATGATCCTCCTGCAGCAGAACGGCTGGTCTCACTTGCCTCCCCCTTCCTGGAGAGGCAGCGGAAAAAGTTGGAGGGAAGAGGCTTTACGGCCACCGGCATACTGGCTCTCGGCACACCCCAGTTCGAGATAGAGCGAATTGCCGATCAGTACGATTGCTCTATTATTGTAGTTGGCAGCAAAAGTAAGTCTTTATCGGGAGAGATGTCACTGGGAGGAGTGGCCTCAGCCATCCTCTACTCCTCGCTCAGACCTGTGCTTGTATTCAGGCTGAACCAGTCCACCGAACAGGCATGTTACAATTTCCTCTCCCACGTGATCTTCCCCACCGACTTCTCCAAGTCAGCAGCGAAAGCATTCGAGTATGTAGAACGTCTGGCAGAAGCCGGTTGTCGTAACATCCTCCTGCTCCACGTGCAGGAGCAGTCACGTATCGGCAAATACCTGGAATACCGCCTGGAAGAATTCAACCGTATCGATCGGGAACGACTGGAAGCACTGAAGAAACGGCTGATCGACAAGGGAGCAACCCACGTGGACATTGAGATACCATTCGGTTCAGCCAAATTTGAGCTGCTAGAGAGGATCAAGGATGGGAACTTTTCTTTGCTTGTGATTGGCAGTCAGGGCCGAGGATTCATGACCGGTCTGTTCCTGGGCAGCGTGAGCCACAGCGTAGCACAAAAAGCAGAGATCCCAGTCCTGTTCGTCCCTGCTAGGGGCTGATTAGGCAGTCGGGGTGATTGGTTAAAATTGTGGTCTCCATTTGCACTTGACAATTCAGCGAAGTGATTGCTTGATTACAAGAATCACAATAACAAATGCCCGGACCTGGATAACTGACTGGAGAACACGATGCATCAGCACTCTGATGATTTGCCTGAGACTGACAACTGTTACCATTACCATGGTATTCTGTTACATCAACCCAGCGAACTGGCCCGCCCCCCCCATAGATAGACTTGGGCACAGCTCCCGTTCCATTCCCACCATCACAAGGTCCAACCCCACCCATAACGCCATCGCCATCAACACCCCAACCGTCTCATCTGCCTCCATTGTGGCAGTTGCCACCAGGCCTGGCCCGATGACTGGAGCTGTATCAACAGCCAATGCCAGCCCCAGTGCGACACTGCTGATGATGGAGAGATCCTCTGCGACGGTCGGTGCATAGCCCCCCAAACCGATTCTACATCTACCACTTGTGATGCCCCCCACTCCTGTGCAGACTCACAAATGGATAATAACTACTGGGACACCCACCACTGCACCGCCCCAACGCTCTAAACCTTTCCATCGTGCCCAATAGTTGCCATGAGTGCTTGCTTGAGGCTGCTTTTTCTTCAGCGATTTTGCCAAGTGTAGACCATATCTTCCAGGTACTCCATGTATGGTGCCTGAATCTGGTCCAAGTCGTATCCGGTAAGCTTCTTCAGACTGGCAGAGATCTCATCGGGTGGAACGGTGAGAAGACGGCACACCTCTCTCAGACTCCTCTCATCCCCGTCCCCATACTTTTCAAGCAGAAACAGGGTAAATGCCCCGGACTGGGTATAAAACACATCCTCAGACAGGCTGTACTGGCCTTGAAACAGCTCCCTGGGGCTGACCAGCTTTCGGTGTGCCCCTCCCATGCCAGACTTCCAGTGCCTCACCCAGACCGGAATGGGAATACGCTCCAGCTTGCCGTTCACATCCTCCATGACTCCATAAACCCCATCAACGGCCACAGCCAGGCCCTCACTGAGCACCCTGTTCCCTGGCAAGCCAACAGCCTGATGGGTGATCACATGGACCAGCTCGTGGGCACCCATGTAGTGACTAATCCCCGGAGCCTCATTCAGAAAAATGTCCCTGTCCCAGTAGGTATAATAAAAGGAATTATATTCTGTGATGGCATGCCCTCCCCCACTGGTACCAATCTTCTCCAAGGCCTCATCTTCATTATAAAGGTATATATTGATCCTATCGCTGAACTGGAGCTTCAGCCTGTCCAGAATGGCCGTATAGGCCAGCTCTTGCTCCACTAGCATCTCCTCTGCCTTAACCCGGTCAGGTGAGACAATGGCCGTATACCCCTGGGGGCGATAATGGAGTACAATCCGTTCACTCTCCACTACCTCCCAGTCTCCATCCATATCTGGCCACATGAACAGCTGGGTGCACGATGGAAGCAGAAGCTGCAAAACATAGAATATAAGGACTATTGGCAGATTTATTCCTATGCTTGTACTTATGCTTGTACTTGAGTTTCCATTAAACCTAATCACCCGGTTTTCTCCCCTCAATCACCACCCCAATTGAATCTAACCCCCAAATAAGGCTCATTATATGAATCTGCTTTAAAAGCCAGCAATTCGGAGAACACAAATGGCTTCATGGTTCCCAGGGCGAGCAACTCCCTCCGCTTGAAGCCAGCTTGAGCAGCCCAATTGGGTGCAAACTGCCACTGGGCAGCAAGATCAACAGTTGTGCCGTATGAAAATGGACTAAAATCCTGTTCGTAGACGATGGTTCCATCAGGGGCGTGGTTCTCTATGTGCCCTGCCCCCCCATAAGGAATAAAGAACCTCAAGGAGACATCCAGAGACAATGACAGCCGCTCAAGAGGGGAATATCGCAGCCCTGCCGCAGGCCCAACCCCGGTGCCCAGGTCCCAGGTAATATTCTTCCGCCCAGATATGAACTCCAGCATGCGGTATTCATAAAGAAGGCCAGCATCAAACCCACCTCCTATACGAACCGGACCAAGAGCCCCCAGGCTCCACAGCCCCCTGTAAAATGCAGTGGCCTGGGTATGATTGCCCCCATCCCTGTTCAGGAGCGTTTCCTTGCCTGAGCCCTCATCGGAGGCCATGTTCGAGGGGAACAGGTACTCCAGAATCAATCGGTGTTCGGTGCGACCTGACGTCCTCTTCATTAAAACATCAAACGCTGTACCCGCCTGACCAGTAAAAAAGATGGGAAAGCCGGACCGGAGCGGGAAACCATTTTTCGTAATGCTTCGAGAAGTAAAACTGGAATAGTTGAGGAGAAGTCCCATAGACCAGGTTTGTGTGGCTGGGCTCTGGGGGAATTGCTGGATGTCTCCAGCCCCACCTTTATCGAATTCATCGGCAGGGGTTTGACTGTGACCATGGGCCCATGAGGGCATTCCAGCCCCAAAGACACCGATGACTATAGCCAAAAGAAACCCCCAGAGGAGAGAGCTACCCCAACCCCTACCCCATGACCTGCGAAGGCCTCCATATTGATCAATTCGCCCCCGCCGCCCATGTGCAGGCCCACGCGACCCAAAGTGCCAGAGCACAAACCCACGCATCCACGAACCGACCTCCCCTTTCCTGCCCATACCATTTTCCCTTCCAGCCATCTGCCCCATCTACACCGCATGCATTAACCATTACCGTTTAAAACCGGCAATCAATTAATTCAAATATCGACTCCTGCACCAGGAATCCAATCCATACGACAAAAAAACAAAACAATGGCGCTGAATGCTGGATCTTCAACAGCAAAGCCCCCCCCCCTCTCTGTCCTCTTTCTCCTCTTTCTCCCCTCTCTCTACCCACCCTCCCCCTGCTCCAGGAAGGAATGGATTTCATCTTAAAAAGTGATCACCGCTCTTCAACCAATATCAAGCGCACAAACCAGGTGGGGAATCATAGACTTACATCATCCTTGACATCACCGATTTCTCCCCCTACTATCCTCCAACTTGGGGTTTGCAGGAAAAATCTGTTTATCAACATCTAAAATTTCCCGCATAAACCATGCAGCCTTTTTGAGAAACCAAACCGGAAATGCGTTCCTGGACTATCAGCCTGATGAATGCGCCAACCTGATACTTGCGAAGAAGGATGCATGACAAGAGGGGGCTGTGAAACCTGTGGAAATCAAGCATCTGAGTAATGTGTTCAACAATAGACCACCCCACAGGTCGGTTTTTCATCAGTCTGAGAGGGATGTGTGGAAACGAAATCTTCCATAACTAAACTTGAGCCGGTTTTGATCCGGTATTCAACGGCGCTCATTCCCACCGAACATGGCGATTTTACCGTAGTGGTTTACCGTCTTAAAGATACCACAATAGAGCATATGGCATTCATTGCAGGCACCTTGCCTGGGATGGATCTTCTGCTGAGCAATCTGCCTTCTCCTGTGCGATCTGACAATAGCCAACCCACCAAAGGGCGAACCAGTACACAACCTCCAATATTGGTGCGGGTCCACTCAGAGTGTTTTACCGGTGAAGTGCTCGGTTCTCTCCGTTGTGACTGCAAAGAGCAGCTTACTCAAGCGCTCCGTGCAATTCAGCAACAGGGGCAGGGAGTGGTAGTCTATTTACGCCAGGAAGGCCGCGGCATTGGCCTGGGTAACAAGTTGCGTGCCTACTGCCTGCAAGACAACGGTGCAGACACTGTTGATGCCAATGAGCTCCTCGGCTTCCCTGCAGACATGCGCCAATACGACCTGGCCGCCCAGATTCTTCTCGACCTGGGCATCACCCGAATCAGACTCCACACCAACAACCCTGAAAAGATCCATGGTCTGGAGGATGCAGGCATTGAAATAGTGGAGCGGGTACCCAGCTTGGTGACTGTTACCCCATACAACCACGCCTATCTGGAAACAAAAAATCATAAAATGGGCCACATGCTGCAGCTTTCAGGAAAAACCACCAAGAAGCCCCAACTGGCTTCTGCAGCAGCAGCCACTACACCTGTGACCTCAGCATCTACAAGCGTTGCAGCGATGTCCAATGCAGTAACAGCAGAAACATCAGCCACCACCGATTCAACCAAATCCTGCCCAGCAACACCCAGCTCCAGCTTTGGCGACACCACATCCAATCGTGCCAGACGCTGCCGCGCCAGCATAAACAAGTTGGATTCCAACTCCAGATGCTGCAAAGGAGACACCATCACGGATGGTCAATCTGGACGCGGCCCACATTACCTAACGTAACGTAACTTTTTTCCTTTCTCTTACCTTGACAATACCCGCCAGCCTTACTAAACTATCTTCGTATTCTATCTGACAGAATTGGAGCAGCTACAAGTGAGTTCCAGAGAACAAAATCTGCCCACAAAAGATAACGTTACGGAAGGTAAACCCCTTTCCCACAAAGCACTGTTCACCACTGGTGACATGGCCCGCATGACGGGGACTACTGTGAGAACCGTGCGCCACTACGAAGAGCTGGGATTGCTGGAAACCACAGAGCGCACCCAGGGTTCACGACGCCTCTTTACACTGGGGAGCCTTCAAAAGCTTAAGTTCATTACCGATCTAAGAGAATTAAACATCCCCCTTGCAGAGATTGGAGCGATACTTGATGTGGGCAACAATGCCACTAACCCATCTGCAGCGGCAGAGCGGTTGTTCTCCATTATTGAGCAGAAACTGGACGAGCTGAACTCACGCATTAATGAACTCAAGCGAATTAGAGACAACCTGGCATGTATGAAAGAGACCTTCAGGGAGTGCAAGAATTGTCATATCAGTTGGGACAGTTGCCATTGCCAGCAATGTGACACCGCTGACACCGATACCACATCGCCCCTGCTCCACGTTTTATGGCCGACAGCAATCAGCACCCCACAGGACAGTGCACAGGGCAACAAGGCGGCTTCACGGGAATCATTCCCCCAAAGCCCCATAGATACGAAAAATACAGCGAATTCATCAGGAGCCATTGAGTAATGAAATTGCCCATTTACATGGATAACCATGCAACCACACCAGTTGACCCACAGGTGCTGGAAGTCATGCTCCCATATTTTTCCCAAGAGTTCGGGAATGCGGCCAGCAAATCCCACAGCTTTGGACACACGGCCGCAACAGCCGTAGACAAGGCCCGGGAGCAGATTGCAGAGCTGATTGGCGCCAACCCCAACAACATCATTTTTACCAGCGGGGCCACTGAGTCAGACAACCTGGCCATTCAGGGAGTCGCCCATTTCTACAAAGACAAAGGGCGCCACATAATCACCGCAGTCAATGAACACAAGGCAGTGCTCGATACCTGTCAGGCTCTCCAGCGTGAAGGATTCGATGTTACCTATGTGGGGATTGGAATCGACGGGATAGTTGACCCGGCCCATATTCGTGAAGCCATCCGGCCCGATACAATTCTCGTCTCCATTATGATGGCCAACAACGAAATCGGTACCATCAACCCCATCGCAGAGATTGGAGCCATCTGCCAGGAGCACAACGTGCTGTTCCACTGTGATGCGGCCCAGGGAGCAGGCAAACTCCCTGTGAACGTGGACACCATGAATATAGACCTGCTGTCCCTTTCAGCCCACAAAATGTACGGTCCAAAGGGTGTGGGAGCACTTTATGTACGCAGCAGACCCCAGCGGGTACGGCTCTCCCCCATTATTCACGGCGGTGGCCATGAGCGGGGCATGCGCTCCGGGACCCTGAACGTACCTGGTATTGTGGGCATGGGCGAAGCCGCCCATCTCTGCCGCTTGCACATGGAAGAAGAGAACGCCAGGCTGCTGACCCTGCGGACCAGAATGAAAGATTCCATCTTCAGCAGACTGGAGCATGTGAAAGTAAACGGTGATTTGCAGAAGAGGCTCCCAGGCAACCTCAACATCTCCTTCTCATGTGTAGAAGGAGAGTCCCTGATGCTTGCCCTTAAAGGCATTGCCGTATCGTCCGGTTCCGCATGCTCCTCCGCCTCACTGGAACCTTCCTATGTACTCCATGCCATGGGAATTGGAGACGATCTGGCTCACTCCTCCATCCGCTTTGGCCTGGGGCGGTTCAATACAGAGGAAGAGGTAGATTATGTGGCAGACCAGGTGGTAGAACAGGTGAACAAGCTCAGAGCCATGTCACCCTTATGGGAGATGGTACAGGCAGGTATAGATCCGTCGACCATCAAGTGGGTCTAAACAGGACAAATTAAAAGAAACCCACAACGAAACATATAAAAGAAGAAACAGGCACAATGCCTGAAATTTTTCTTCCTGACGATTTTATAAATTTATTACCAATACTACTTCCCGAGAGGAAGAATGGAGCCGATAGAGATGCAGTACAGCAAAGAATTGATGGAACACTACGAAAATCCCCGCAACGTGGGCTCATTCCCCGATGACGAGCCTGGGGTTGGCACCGGAATGGTGGGCAACCCAGCCTGCGGTGACGTGATGAAATTACAGCTCAAAGTGAGCGATGATGATGTGGTTGTAGATGCTAAGTTCAAGACCTTCGGCTGTGGAAGCGCTATCGCATCATCCAGCCTGGTCACCGAGATGGTGAAGGGTAAGACCATCAAGGAGGCCCTTGAGATCAAGAACCTAGACCTGGTCACCCGGCTCTCCCTCCCACCGCTGAAGATCCACTGCTCAGTGCTTGCCGAAGAAGCACTCCAGGCTGCCTTGAAGGATCTGGACAACAAGCGGAAGCTGGCCGGGCACAATGGGCGCACTCAAAATACTGAAGAAGCACCAGCATCAACACAAGCTACCGCACAGGTACAGGAAGACCTGTCCTATGCAATCAAGAGCGGACAGTGCGACGGCGAGGGTTGCCCTAACTGCAGCAAGAAACAATAAAATGACAATACGGATCATCTATCACCATCACCCAGAGAGCACCACTGTTGAAGCAGAGCAGGGAGACACCCTCCTGGAGGTTGCACAACGCTCTGGCATTCCTATTCCGGCAAACTGTGGTGGCCAGGGAGCATGTGGGGCGTGCCATGTAATCGTTAAGAAAGGCATGGCAGCCCTATCCCCTGCCGAAGACACTGAAGAGGATACCCTGGACCTGGTGGAAGGGTTGACCGAAAGCTCACGCCTTGCTTGTCAGGCGATTTTACAGGTTTCAGACAAGGTGGACGATCACACTGTAGAGGTTGAAATTCCCGAAAGAAGCAAAGGCAGACCGGGAATTATCGAATGAAACTGGTATGTTGATTTGGTCATGAGATTTAATTTGAACAGAACGTGGCATACCCCCCCCGGCAGGGCGAAGAAGCTCCCTGCCAACCTTTTACTTCTCACACTGCTCCTGCTCATGCTGTTAATCATGGTCAGCGGCGCATCATCCTGTGCCAAGACTGTGCCAGCCACGATCCAGTTGGCTGACAGCCTGCCCCCGCTTGTCACAGAAAGCAGCGCCCAAAACTATAGCTCGGTCCTGCAACAGCACACGAGAAGCAATCAGATCTATGACGGCCTTAACACCAGAGTTCAGGTAAGTGCCACATACTACTCTGCCAGTTGGAGAAGAGCCTGGATAGCTCGCCAGATCGACGCTTTGAAGTTGAACCATCAGGAGCAGACATCCCTCTTCGCAGAGCAGCAGGATGCCCATCGTCAGTACCACCAGTTCTTCCTGGCCCTCTATGCAGAGAACAGGAAATGGAAGAATCTGGACGATAAAAAGACAATCTGGCAGGTATCCCTTGTGGATGACAGAGGACAGCAGCGGATCCTCCCGGCCCGAATTGAGCGGATTAACAGGCATTATGAAGAACTATCGCAGTATTACCCTTATATCAGTTTCTTTGACACTGCCTATCTGGTAAGCTTTCCCAGGTCAGATGCCTCAGGCACCCCATTCTTTAAGGCCCCTGACTGCCATACAATTAAGCTGCGAATGGTAAGCTCTATAGGTTCAATTGACTTAACATGGCAAGTGGAGCACCCGGGCCAGCCTGCATTAGAAGAGGTTGAGCAACCCAATAATAGCACAAGTACTGGCATGGCAAATACCACAACATCTTAAAAGTAGACGAAGCAAACACAGCAAGCAAAACAAACATTAACCAGAGAAACATACACCAGCGGCATGATCATTCAGGCACAGGTCGGACAGTTGGCTGATAAGCGTAACACTAAGACAATTATATTCAAGCAGGGATCCGCCATTGCTGAAGACGGCACCAAGATTTATTACTCAGAACTGGGCGATGGTCTCCCACCATTGATTCTTTCGAGTGGAATCGGTTGCGATCAATTTATTTGGAAGTATATTGCCCCCGAGTTTGTAAAACATCACAAAATTGTTAGATGGAATTACCGGGGCCACGGCAAATCGGAGGTGCCCAGGGACCCCCGAAAAGTAACCATGGCAGATATGGTCACAGACCTATCCCATGTGATGAAAGCATCAGGTATGCCCAAGGGAGTTCTGATGGGACACTCCATGGGCGTACAGGTATGTCTGGAATTTCACCGGAGATACCCACAGATGGTACAGGGTCTAGTGCTTATCTGTGGCTCATACGGTAAGCCTCTGGATACCCTCCACGGCAAAGCAACCGCAGCAGAGCTATATCCGGTGCTAAAAAAATTAGCTAAACTCCTGCCAGGACCCCTGAGAAATATCTGGCGTAAGGTAACCGGCAGTGAGTTATCATATCAGGTGGCCAGGATTATGGAGGAGATCAACCCTTCCCTGACCAGATACGGTGATTTTATCCCTTACATGGAACACCTGTCAGAGGTTGATCCCGTTCTCTTTGTAAATATGCTGGGCAGTCTGCAAGGTCACAGCGCTGAAGCTCATTTGCCAGCAGTGGATGTTCCGGTTCTGATTATTGCAGGCGAGAAAGACAGATGGACACCCAGACACCTGTCTGACAAGATGGCCGAGAGCATCCCTGGCGCAGAGATACTGGTGGTTCCAGGAGGGACTCACATCGCTCCACTGGAACGACCCGAGTTAGTCAATTTAAGAATAGAAAAATTTATACTTGAACGTATAGGTTCCCACGAACCTTAAACATCACTCCCGTTGGAGGTCTCACCAATCATGAAAATGGACCGTGTCTTTGGCAACAACCCCGCCGACACCGAATTTGCTCGCCTTCTGGAGGCAGAGAACAGCCTCAACAACCTGGATAATGCTCCCCATACGGGTGAGTGGATCACAGGGACCATTGACACTATCAGCAAAGGATTTGCATTCCTAAATCTGGGATGCAAGGCCGAAGGATTCATTGAGCTAACCGAGCTGACTGATCCCGAGGGTAACATCCCCTACCAGCCCGGCGACACCCTCAAAGCCTGTGTAATTGGATTCGATCCGGGCAGCGGAGGAGCCAGGCTCTCCCTCAAACTGCAACTTGGCACTAGCGACCAGAGGATGCTCCGGGAAGCAGCCCAGTTCGGACTGCCTGTGGGAGGCAAAGTCATGGAATCCATTAAGGGTGGGTTTGCCGTAGACCTGATGGGTAAGCGGGCCTTTTGCCCCATCTCCCAGATGGACACCAGAAGAATTACCGAACCTGCCGACTACCTGGGGCAGACCTTCGACTTTGTCATTACCCAGTACGAAGATGATGGCCGCAACATCGTGGTGAGCAGACGAAAACTGTTAGAAGAGAAAGCCGCCGAAATCATCAAGAACCTGAGTGTGGGTTCTGTGATCGAAGGAAGGATCTCAGAAGTAAGAGACTATGGAGCCATGATGGAGTTGGGGGGAGGCATGGATGGAATGATCCATGTCTCCGAACTGTCCCACAGCAGAGTGAATCGCCCCTCCGATGTTATCGCAGTTGGAGACAAGGTCTCTGCACTTGTTCTTGAAGCTGACCCCGCTCGGTTAAGGGTTTCCCTGAGCATGAAAGCCCTTGAGGAAGACCCTTGGAAGAGGGCAGAGAGGGAGCTTTCACCGGGCTTGTGCGTTGATGGTATCGTGACCGGCCTGGAGACATTTGGTGCATTTGTGGAGCTGTTTCCTGGTATTAACGGCCTGCTCCATATTTCGGCAATCGGACAGAACGCCGGACTCCGCATCAGGCACCCCAGAGAGGTGCTCCAGATTGGCACCCCAATCCAGGTAGAGATCGAGGCTGTTGACCCTATTAAGCGTAGAATCTCCCTGAGCATGCCCGCTGCTGCCAATGCTGATGCCAATACCGACGCCGATGCTGCTGGAGCTGGTGTTGGTGGTGACCATGCAGCGACGGGAGCCGGTAATAGTGTCCACATGGCCGATGAGAACGGAGCCATTAGCGCTGAGACGGCTCCTGCAGAGGGCGAGAAGGCAGATCGTAAGTCTTACTATGCGTCTCTGGCGGCGGCAGGCCGGGAGGATAAGGGTAGCCGCGGGGTGAAGGCAAGCGTGGGAGCGGCCACCTGGCGGAGAGCTGGAGCTGGCGGCGGGAATCGCCAACAGAACAGTTCCAGGCCTGGTTCCTCGGATAGCACCGACAGGGCGACAACTCAAGGGGCTGGCACCGGCAACTCCCCTGTGCAGACCAGCTTGGGCACATTAGGGGATCTATTTGCCAAGCAATTAAAATCGGCAGGGGCCATGGGCGACCAGAAGAGAAACAAATAGGGACAATTGATGGTGCGCCAAGTCATCAAGCTTGACCAATCACACATTGAACCACTGGTCAGACTCCTGGAGTCGGGCAAGGACGACTCATGGACCAGGGATGCCCTCCTCTCTGAACTGACCCTCCCATGGGCCACTGTGTATGGCATCTACCAGGATCACGGTTTGAATGAAGAGTTTGCGGCCTACCTGGATTACTGGCTGACCGCAGACATGATCGACGTGATCAACATCACTACGCACCCAGCCTATCGCCAGCAGGGGTATGCCAGAATGCTCATGGAGCGCCTTATCCAGGATGCCAGGAGCTGCGGTGTAACATGGATCACCCTCGAGGTGCGTATCTCTAATGCTCCGGCAATCTCGCTGTATAAGAGCCTGGGATTCCAGGAAACGGGCATCCGGCATAAGTACTATGCAGACGGCGAAGACGGAATGCTGATGGATCTGCACATAGTACCACCGTCCGCAATACATGAGTTGAAAGTTAGAAGTTAGAAGTTAGTCGCGCCCCACCCACCCACCCAAGACTTCCCTCCCAACCACTGTAGGGGCGCGTACATGCCGCATACGTGTTAATTTAAGGCAATTTAATACAAATAAATTGTTTGGCCGAGTGCGGTGCACCGCTAACAAAGAGCGAGTGGAGGGGAGGGAGTTAATTAAATTCAGCTCGTGGTTCATGAGTACCCGACATGATCTGGTACAAACGCTTGGTCTCACACGAAGGCACGAAGTTAGGGAAGTGATGGCGGGAGAGGTGGTTGTTGCGG
>CAYZFJ010000084.1:0-14349 GCA_964477705.1 uncultured Myxococcia bacterium
TGCACCCAACCCGCCTAAACAATTTTTGGAAATCTACTTACCTTAAAAGAACACGGATTCCCGACCCTGCTCCCCGCCACAGATACCGGCGAGCTCCTTCCGCAATTCTAAATCTTTTACGCCAGTTGTATTAGGTGAAATGGAAATCCATCCTTCATTTTATCAGGAGATCAATCTCACCTAGCATGGTCGGTCTCCTACTGACACAGGAGCAACATCTGACACAACCGATACGGGAGGCGCAGGCCGGACCCTGTACCTGAAATTGGCCAACAATGGAGCAAAATTAACCCATGAAGACTGAAGATCCCTTTGACAACATGATCCACGCTCCGGACTTTTATGCAGGGAGCCGATGGCTGGGAATCAAGAATCCACTGTCACTGGAAGACTTGCGAGGCAATATAGTCCTCCTCCATTTCATGACTTACAGTTGTATCAACTGTTTCCATACCAATCGGCTCCTGGAAGGACTGATCAAACGACACAGCGATGATCCTTTCATTGTCATTGGTATCCACTCCAGCAAATTTGACCGGGAGAAAGACCCATTTGCTGTTGAGATGGCAATGGCCCGTTACAACATCCGGCATCCGGTAGTCATGGACCCCAGCCTGAAGCTCTGGCGTGAATACAGTATCCGGGCCTGGCCTACCCTGGTGTTAATTGACAGCAGAGGCCGCATTGCCTCAATCTCTCCCGGTGAGCCTGACCCCACCTCGGTGGCATACGAGGTGTCCGACCTGCTTAACCGGGAGAGACAACGGGGGTATATTCGGGAGACAAACCACAACCACAAGATCACCCCCATCGATTATTTTCATGGTTTCCCATTGAGATTCCCCGGCAGTATTCAGCTTCTGCCCGACGGCTTGATGGCAATTGCCGACAGTGGACACAACCGAATCATCATCACTGAATCAGACGGAAGATTGATGGGGATTGTAGGAAGCGGAGAACGGGGGCTTGAGGATGGGGTTTACCACAATGCCAGCTTTGATTTCCCCCAAGGCATGGGGATCGACCTGATTAACAACATCCTCTATGTGGCTGACACTGGTAATAATTGCATCAGAGCAGTAGATCTGAAGGAAAAAGCGGTCCGAACTGTGGCAGGAACCGGAGAGCTCGGTCGAACCCGTCATCAGATTGGAAAATCAACCAGAGCGCTCACTACTTCTCTTCGGTCTCCATGGGATTTGGAGATCACTGATCGAGGAGTGGTGATCGCCATGGCCGGCAGCCATCAACTATGGCTCCTGCAGACTGATAGAGAAGAGATCTCAGTCCTTTCAGGGACTGGCAATGAAGTGCTTTTGGATGGCCCGGCAAACAGGTGCGGTTTTGCCCAACCAAGTGCAGTCTGTTCAGGGATGGACAGGAACACTCTGATTGTTCTGGATGCTGAAGCGAGCGCAGTGCGAAAGGTGAGTCTGGAGACCGGTCAGGTTTCAACCCTTATTGGGAGAGGACTCTTCACATTTGGTGATCAGGATGGGATAGGCACTGAAGTCCGTCTCCAGCACCCGTTGGGCATCTCATCAGGGGCCAGTGGATTTGCCATTGCTGACACATACAACCACAAGATAAAGCTGCTCTATCCCCTCCACCGGACCATGACCACCCTTCCCATAGGCAATTCAGGTGAATCAGCATCACTGGAACAAGATGCACGCGGCGTACACCGCAGAGACCTGTTTCTTGACGAGCCAGAGGGTCTGGCAGAGACCCCTGACGGGAGGATAGTGGTAGCAGATACCAATAACCACCGGATCATCATAACTTCTGCTGGAGGATCAGAGAGAGAAAATCACCAGCTACAGCCACTGACTATCAAGGGGCTGACTCCTCCATGAGGACCTGCCCTGCCACAAGTCGAAATAATCAGCCACTGTCATCTGGCACATGCTGACTTTTGCGACTCTAATCGAACATCAACTGGCAATAGATTGAGGCTCACACATCAGCAATCGCTATCTGAAGGATCAGAAACTCCCCTGTCCTTAAGGGCTCTAGTCCATGCAGAGAGGGAACCCCCATTCCTCCACCCATCCCAGGCGGCAAGACCGGCAGCTGCACCACCATGAGCCACCGACGCCTCCACCCAACTGGTGCGCACGCTGGTATTCCGCACATCAACCCTGCCCGTAAGGTGGCGCTTCAGCATGGACAACCTGTGCTGAATCACCTTCATCGGTGCAAACGGATAATCCGCCAAGGCAGTGCGGCTTTTGGGAACGAATGGCGATACAGTAAGGGCCACCCGGGTTTTGCGGGACAACTCCATCAGCAAATCACACGCTTCTGCCACGTCCTCATCCAGCTCTCCTGGCAACCCTATCATCAGATAGAGTTTGAGCCTCATCCCCAGGGAACCAGCAAGCTCCGCCACCCTGAAAAATTCATCCTGCTCTGTCCCCCTGCATACAAAATCCCGCATCCTGGAAGAGGCACCATCCATGGCAGTAGTGATGCTCTTCAACCCGGAACTGGAGAGAAGCTGGAGAAGGCGTTCTGTAATCTTTTCTGGCCGCATACTAGAGAGCGTAACCCCGATCTGTCTTTGTGACAACTCTTCTAACAAGGGATATAAATGGGGATAGTCGGTAACCGCAGCTCCAACCAGTCCCACCTTGCCCACTCGTTCAGGGATGCGAGCCAGAACCTGGGCCATAGGGAAAATACGGGGTCTCCCCGGAGCACCATCCACCCCAGCCGGCCCCATTCCGGTGCCAGCCATCACACAATAGGCACACCTGCGCAAGCATCCCCTGCTAACCTCCACCAAAAATGAGCTGGGAAAAGATGACTCATCAGTGACCCAGGCCGAAGCAGCCGGTAACAACTTCCTGTTCCAGTCCATGGACATGCGGGCACATGGTTGAATCCATGTTCCATCTTCACGGTCTGCCCTGCCCCGCCTCTCGAGCCCCCAGTCCCTACCACCCTCACTCTCCACCCCACCCTCCCCCACACACCCGTCCACAAGCACCACCACCCCCTCAATCCCAGCTTGAGCAACTCGCTTCAAAAATGTGGGCTTATCCCGATACTCCATGGCCAGTTCAGCCAACCGGATGATCGCAGCTTCCCCTTCACCAGCCACCACCACATCACCAAATGGATAAAGACAGGACGGGTTGGCAAATGTGAGGGGACCGCCCAGAATGACAGGAGGATCAGCAGGCGAACGTTCTGCGGCTAAAGGAGCCAGCCCCGCCAGAGACAGAAGTCGGATGAGTGGAATAAGATCCAACTCCCAGGCCACAGACACAGCTATCAGTCCGGCAGAATCAACACCCTCGCCAGACTCATAACCTAGTAGTCCTTGCCTCGCATCAGAACTACCACCATAACTGCTGTCATTACCTTCGGGAAGGAAAAAGCGGTCACAGAAAACACCAGGGACCGAGCAAATCGCCTGGAGAATGGCAGAAAACCCAAGGGAAGCGGAACCCAAGCCATAGGGAGCAGGGTACCCCAACCCCACACGAAGAGCGCCCCTCTTCGACAAGCATGGCGCCCTGAACTCCTCTCTCTCGACCCTTCCCCTGGCAATCTGCCACTGATTACGCGAAGCCCCTATTTTCATTTACTACCAGCAGGATGTCCCGTTCCCTTAATCAACCCCTGTCCCAGCGCCATACTCCTGATAGCCTCATAAATGCCATCCTCGTCGATACCATGTTCCCTGTAGAGCGCTGCGGGACTGCCAGATGAGGCATAATGGCCCACGCCCAACTTACGCAGGGGAGCGAGCACACATCCGTCTACCATTACGCCAGCAACCTGCAATCCCAGCCCCGTGTTGACGTTATGGTCTTCCACAGTGATCAGGCCTTTGGTCTCCCGGGCGGCGGCCAGCACCGCATCCCTGTCTATGGGCTTAAGGGTGGCAAAATTCAGCACCCTGACCTTCAGACCATATGCCTCTTCCGCCCTGCGGGCCGCATTGACAGCCGGAACCAGAGTGGGCCCGTAGGTCAACACCGACAGATCGCTTCCTGCCCGCACCAGATCCGCTTTCCCCACCTGGAACTGGTAATCACCAGCAAAGAGGGGCTGCCTATCAGCGCTTTCAACCACCCTGGTCTTGGAGCGCCCCATACAAACCAGACTGGGGCGGGGACGGGCCGCCAACACTCGGATCATCCGGTCTGTCTGGTTGGGATCAGCAGGGTGGAACACCTCAAAGTCGAACAGGTTCGAAGCCACACCCAGATAGTCAATACAATGGTGAGTGGGGCCGTCCTCACCCACATCCATTCCACAGTGAGTGAGCACCACCTTGGGGGCCGCCTCGTTGATGTCCGACAGCCGGTGCTGGTTGTAAGTCTCGTCAATTCCAAAGACCCCGAAAGTGCTGAAGAAGGGCACAATACCTTCCCTAGAGAGGGCACCGGCAACTGCGGCAGTATTATGCTCCATGATGCCGCTCTCGAAGAAGGCCTCGGGTAGCGCCTTATGGAGAATATCCATCTTGACAGAGCCTTCAAGATCACAAGTAAGACCGACCACCCTAGGTCCGTCCGCACCATGGTTGGCCAAAGCCACATCTGCCAGAGCGTTACCATAAGCAGAGCGGTTGTCAGTATCAACATCAACACCATAAGTGCGTGGGGTACCCTGATCAATCACAGGCCAGTTGATGGCAGGCGCCTTGCGGTTGCAGCCAATGCTGGGATCATGCTCCCGGCGCTTCTGCACCAGCAGCTCGAAGTCATCCTCCAGGTTGAGTTCGGAGATAGCATCCCGAACCTGGGCGTGATTAAGTGCCACTCCATGGAACTTAGACAGATCCTCCATGAACGAGACACCCTTGCCCATAAGGGTCCTGCCAATGATAACCGTGGGCATGGCCGGATTTTCAACAATTCCCATGTATGCAGAGCGCAATGCCCCGTAAAGCTGGTGCCAATCATGGCCATCGGCCACCTCAAGCACATTCCAGCCGTCGGAACGCCATCCTTCAGCAATATTCTGGGGCATTACCGAAGTAATGCTGCCGCCAATCTGGAGCATATTGTAGTCAACGAACGCCACAAGCCGGTTCAGACCAAACTTCACCGCAAAGCGCCGGGCCTCGGCGATCTGCCCCTTCTGCTGTTCGCCATCTCCCATGAGCACCATGGTGCGATAATCACGCCCTTTGATCTTTCCAGCGAGAGCAGCACCGGCACCGGCGGACAGCCCCTGCCCCAGGTTGCCCGTATTCCAATAGATACCTGGAACACAGCTCTCCACATGTCCAGAGAAGGGCGTTCCCGCTCTTCTGAACCCCATGAAGAAGCTCTCTTTAGGAAAATATCCGAAACGGGCCAGAACAGAATACGTGCCCGCAGCGATATGACCATGGCTGATTATGACTCTGTCCCTGTCTGGCCAGAGTGGTTTTTGCGGATCATGCCTGAAGTTTGAGTAAACGAGCAGGAGCATGTCCAGGCTGCTAAGGCTGCCCCCGGGGTGCCCGGAACCGGCAAGGGAAACGGCTTTGAGCACATCGCCCGCGCATTCCCTGCGCATTTCATCAAGACTCTCTTTTTCACCAATTCCGAGTTGTTCTGAGCTGAATCCTGTGCTGAACATATCATTCCTCTAAATGTAAAACCGGGCACAAATTACAATGCACTGATAATGGATGCCAATATAGAAATCAAGGAAAGCATTTAAACCAATTTTCCAGGCAAGGTTTGTGGCTATTCAAACTACTCGAAAACAGGGAAAATTCCAACTACTTTAACCGGTTACAGTATGGGCTTAGCCCACTTCAATTTAACGCGTTATCTGGTTTGGAGAATAATTTTGGCTGTTGCAGAATTGCCGCTTCACCTCCGGTCACAAATAAACTGGAAAGATACATGAACAATAAGACAACCACGGTTCACAGTTAGTCCATTACCTGAAAATAATCACATTAACCTGTATAAGGCTTAATTAAGCGATTCCCGGTCTTGCCATACAAAAAAGATTGACTCTATTATTTTTACCATTATCTTGGTCGCCATGAAATCTTTCGACCTTTATGTTTTCGACCTCGACGGTACTCTGGTAGATACCCTTGGAGATATCACAACTGCAGTGAATAGTGCGCTCAATGATCTGGAATATGACCCATTGGCTCCCAATCAGGTAAAGCGTTTACTTGGATTTGGTACACAGTACATGATGTCTGGTGCTATGAAAACGGACAAACCGGCACTGTTAACCAAAGCCGAACAACTATTTAAACAGTACTACCGGGAAGTTGGCCTACAAACTACCAAGCCATTCCCGGGAATAATTCAGACACTGGAATCTATTAAAGACAACGGTTCAAAATTGGCTATCGCAACCAATAAGCCAACCGAAGGAGCCTATCAGATTCTGAATGGTTTGGGATTAACTTCAACTTTCGGCATTATCATTGCTGGAGATTCTCTGTCAATTCAGAAACCCGATCCTGAAGTCTTACACCACATACTTGAACATTTCAAAATGGATGTAGAAAAAGCAGTGATGATCGGCGACATGGATGTGGATATGATCACCGGGAAAAATGCGGGTACTGCCACTGCAGCAGTGACTTGGGGCTACGGCAGTCTTCCCCGACTAAAGGCCACATCACCAGATTTTGTACTGGAACGAGTAGAAGAAATTTTCCCAGCTTAAATTTTTTTCCCTTTGGTCTGTTATACTAGGCTCTTAGGTTATCAAATGGTTTTTTCAGCTAATTGCTTATTCATTCGTGAATAACTACCTTCTTGACAAGATATTATCAATCTGCAATCATGCAACACAATGGTTGACTAAATTCCAAGTCAGCTTATTTACAGGAGGAAACCAGAAATGGTCAGAAAACGTAAGATGAAAAGAGAATTGCCACCGGGGGCGCGAGAACTTGCTACTGAGACTAGGCGTCAACGGGGTATTTTTAATAAATATCTCAAGAGTCTTCAGGGTTCAGTTCGGCGCAAGTTAAATGATGTTGAACAGGAACTGGAGCGTGGTACACGGGTCAAGAAAGTTCCCCTTTTCAAAGACAAGAAGCGTGTTGGCTCCGTCTCTAAGGAAGTCACCTTGCTTCCGTCCGACAGGGCACAACTCCTGGCCCGCAAGCGTCAGCTCGAAGAAGCTCTCAAGAGCGCTGCTCCTGCTGAGCTGAGGAAAGACTTCCTTGCAATTCTGCCCGAATACGCCCAGAAGAGCGGATTCGACAGAAATGTCCTTATCCAGGTCGGTGTACCTGAAGAGGATTTGGACACCGCAGGCATTCTGGACTAATCGTATCCGTAGCTGAGAAACCCGCCTTGTTCACGATTGGGTCCATCAGGCCTTCTCGAGGATAATGGAGGGATAAGAGAAGAGAACAACACCTCCACAGGCATCCATCTGTGGAGGTGTTGTTATTTTGTTGTTGACAGTATCAAAGGTCGGGACTACTATGCTGCCCGTACTTGCGAGGGTGGCGAAATAGGTAGACGCGCTAGGTTGAGGGCCTAGTGGACATTAGTCCATGGGGGTTCAAGTCCCCCTCCTCGCACCAGGATTCCCCTTTGGGAATCCTTTTTTTTTGCTCGTACAGTCAGTTATACCACCAGGAACAATAGAAACAGCACCATAAAAAGTAGAAGCAGAGGGGGATTGACTCTCCCTTGAATTATGGAGAGATCCTTGACAGCAGCCTCGCTCAAGGACTGCAGTGTACCGCCACTACCACTTTCGTCCACCGGCTCCATCCCATCAGCTTGCAAATCAACACTATTGTGAATTGGAAAACGATCAGATAATGGACCTCTCCCGCTGGTCAAATAGGAGATTCGACTCAAGGTTGCCCAGTTGCTGCCAGTCTGGGACAGTTCCGGCCCCATTGGATCCACATAATAAAGTGATGAGACCTCGCTCTCCACTGCCTCCGTCTCTGTATTCGTCTCCGCCCCACCTGCCTCCTGCTGGCCCACCACCTTCACAATCAGCTCTGTTAACTCACTGGCGCATGGCTTAAAGTATGCTCCATAATGCCCAGGTCCAATCTCCTCCATGGGCTTGGAGTCTTCCACATCACTCCCAACACAGACCAGGCGTGCGGTGACTCCTCGGAGGTTTTTGCCAACTACTGTAGTTTCCGCATTTGGGCCATGTATATATTCATGCTCTGGGCTTCCCATTTCGACCTGTGTCTGTGCCTGCTCAACCCTGCTGCTGTCCTCCCTCTCCACAAGGCCACCCCAATCTAGCCAGGTTCCATCATAACAAGCCTCAATCACTCCCCCAGGCAAAGCCTCCATAGAGAGAGTGTGAGGCGAGTGGGCCATCTCAAGGGCCCACCCAGTTACCAACCTGAACAGCTCATGCTTACCACCCCAATTAGTCCATTTACCGGTCCATATGCCATGTAAGTCCGTTGTCAACGACACCACTCGCCCGTTTCCCACCTGAGCTCCAGCTAAAATGGGATCCCCATTACTAGAAACTAGCCATAAATAGGCATTATCAGTTGCAGCAGTGGCAACATAACCAGAGATTGGGGGAATCAGGGACTGCCGTTGCGGATAATCAGGACCTGGCAAAACAGTAGTCAGACCTGAACGTAAGAGCCCACTGACTGGACCCAAAATCGCCTCCTCAACTGCTCGCTCCAGCTCATCAAAAGTATTGATAGAACCTGTCTGTCCCCCACCCAAGAGAGCAATAGACCTCATTTTTTCCTGGTCTGCATCAGTACCCACCCCAATAGTCGAAACAGTGATTCCTTTTTCTGTGAGATTTTCCAATAATGGCTCTAGATTCACTCCTGGGGCTATTTTCCCATCACCAAGAAGAATAATTTTTTTTACCCGTGCACTGGAAGCAGAGAGCCATTTCCCTGCCATCACCAGAGCAGATGCGGGATCAGTACTTCCACCGGCCCCCACACTTCCCGTGTCTACCTGGTCCATGGAGAATCGTCCGGCACGGATCAACGGCAGAACTGGGTATGATCTCTGATCATGGGCTATTATACCGGCAAGATCATTGCTCTGGAGGGATTCTAGCAAAGTTCGCAGAGTGCTCTTAGCCAGCAGCATGTGCTGTCCGCCCTGACCAGTGCCACCCATGCTCCCTGATTTATCGAGAACATAAACCACAGCCATGGTCAAATCCGGACTGCGTGGATCTATCCGTACGGGCAGCATCTGACCCAAAGAGGTGCTACCCCAGCCTCCAGGGCCATAAGAGTCAGGCCCACCAATGGTAATCAGCCCTCCTCCTCGGGACACATGGTTACCCAGATACCTGTCCAGGTCTGGTGAAAAGGAGGTAGAGTGTACATCATCGAGAATTACCAGGTCATAGGCCAGCCTGGGCGATACAGAGTTATGCCACAGGTCTGAATCCCCGTGTGTAACGGCAATATTTGCACAAGGCAAAGATGTATCAGTTCGGAGATTCGGTGAGATTGTTTTTATGTTGCCGGGGCTTTCTGAGTTTAATTTTAATGTATTAGCTGAAACTGAGGGTTGGGATGGGGACTGTTCCATGCAGCCAGCCGACCGTACCACATCCCCAAGCAGGGTGGGTAACCCTCGACCCGATTCTACCTGAGCCACCGTAGCTTGGTCCGTGATTAGTAAAATTCCAGGAGGTCCAGGCACTTCAACCACCGCACCTGACGAGTTATTGCCGCTAACCTTGTCAGGGGCGCCGCTAGCCACTCGGGCAGTAATACTGACCACCGCAGCTCTTCCATGATTCGCCGTCAATGGTGGAGTACAGAAATGGTGCAGGATCTTTGTCCCATAACCCTCTCTGCCCTTCTCTCCCACCACACTGTCCTCTTCTCCTGTTTCTGTTTCCGCTGGCAAAGCAAGACTCCACGATGCTGTGTTAATGCCGTCCACCATGAGGTCCAGTTCAACCTGAGCAGGAAGCATTGACCAGATGGCCACATCTCCACAAGCAGACCCTCCCTGCCTGACCACCTTGGGGATTTGAAGCTTGCCAACTCTCACATCGCCAAAATCATGGGGCCATACATTCACCGTATCAACTTGGATACTACTTTGGGCTAATCTGGCCAACTCCTCTCCAAGTCGTTCACCACCAGCCTCAGACCCAATCCTAGACCCTGAGCCTCCCATTCTCCCGGCCTCGATTCCAACGCCACCATTATCACCAGTCTCTCCCGCTACATTGCCATCAGAGAATAAAACCACTCGCCGCACACCACCTTGCCCAGCAGCCGAAGTGAGTAGTAGTCTGGCGTATCGCAAAGCCCCAACCAGATCACTGGCATTCCGCCCCACGTCCTCAACCATGGCCTGCTGGACCCATTGCACCAATGGGGCGGGAGGCACTTCATCACCCCATTCTCCACCTCCTGCCACAAGGGCATCCTGGATACTGCCCATATTTTGCAGGTTCCACCGGGAAATCAGCCCATCATTCATCAAAAAAGCAGGCACAGGCGGCAACTGGACCACTGATTTACCAAACCCCACCACCACAGACTTACCATTAAACCTTACTTCTCCTGCGCCGCCAGTTTCAGCAATCCCACCTGTCCGCCCCCCCCCAGCCTCATTCGAACTGATGCTGTTTTGTCCTCCCGATTCACCTGGATCTTCCATGGCATTCTGGGTATCAAAATGGTGATAATCGTGAACTGCAGAGGTGAGACCGGCAGCAAAGAGAATACTACGGCGAATATCTTCCGGAATGCTCTCCGAGAGATCCACCAGAATAACAGTCACCACCCGATCAGGATCTTGAAGGAGAGACCACCTAGGAGAGGAAGGAACACAAAGGGCTCCAACTCCAGCGACCATAGCAAGCAACCAGAGTGCGCCCTTTACCACATTTCCCCAGCGTCCTTTCAGTGCCATTCCAGAAATGCCTTACATGGTGTTGAAAACCAGTACCTGTTCAATCCTCATAAACAACTGGAGAGGATGGGGCAGGTTGAAGAATCGAAAAGAAATCAGGACACTTTAGCTATCTAATATCCAGTGGTCAAATCCTGACTATATAACCATATCGAGTGCATAAATTCCCATAGGCTATTTTATGGTATAAATGAAAACCATCGCTTCCCTTTTCTGTGAGAAGATTTTCTGATACCGTTCTTCAGGGTGAGCGACACCTTGGTGTGGAAGTTCCACATTGGCACATCTTTTATGCCCATGGCCATACGCTGCCGGAATTCTTGCAGCGCAGATTATTGCCAAACATTGAAGAGTGATTTTATAACCGTCAAACAAGTAACACAAAATCGGTTGTTAACCCGACTGGATATATCTACAATGAAACCCTTGTTTATCGTTATTGAAGGAATTGATGGGGCCGGCAAAACTACCCAGGTCCAGATGCTCGCCCGCTCTATGGAGAGATTAGGTCAGAAAACACTGATCACCTGCGAACCGAGCAAACTCCCTGTGGGAGGACACATTCGTGACATTCTGGAGCATAGGGTCAACAACAATGTCTCTGCCGAAAGAGTGGCTCTCCTGTTTGCAGCAGACCGGCTAGAGCATCTTGAGTCCGAGATCATTCCCGCTCTGGAAAGCGGAGTGTTTGTTATTTCTGATCGGTACACCCTCTCATCAGTAGCCTACCAGGGGATTCTCACTGGTAGTATTGATTGGGTAAGAGAGATCAATCGGTTTGCTCGTATTCCAGACTTGTTGTTTTATATAGACCTGACGCCCGAGGAAGCAGCAAAAAGACGAAAAGCCAGATGGGGCACTGCCGATCTTTACGAAACAGATAACCTGCAAAGTCAGGTTGCCCAAGTGTACCAGAAGGCCGCCCGCAAGATGGGAGCAATTTTTATAAACGGCAGCCAAGATGCGGAAACCCTGGCTCAGGAGATTTGGAACGTGATCGCTGCCAGGCTGGGGATTAAGACCGAAGCACCAATAGACAGTAATAATTCAATATAATTAACTAAAATATTGCGCACACAGGACCTTGTCTCTTAGGCCTATTGCTTTTTATCAGGTTGCATTGGATAATGTTGCTCACTTTGCCGGATTCATTCCGGTTCCTTTTCCCATGCCGGCCTCAGCAGCAGAAACGGCTATTACTGAAGGAGAACACTATGAGAAAGATTCTGGTCGGAGTTGTGATTTGCATGATGACAGCGGGGTTGATGGTTGGTTGTGGAGGCGATAAGGCCCAGAAGAAAGAAACAACCACCACTGCCGCACCTGCCCTGGCCGCAGAAAAAGCCAATGTGACCGGCGCCAAGCATGTGGGCGCTGCAGGAAAGATGCAGCCCATTATTGAGATTACCGGCACCCTACCGGGCACTGGTTATGATGCCAAGGTTAACGAAAAGCGCGATGGCAACAAGATTACCTTGTCAGTCATGGCCGTTCCTGGAGAAGGTGCTGAGAAGGGCGAAGCCCAGGCCTTCACTACCAAGTACACCATCAAGGATCTGGCGAGTGGTGCCTGGACCGTATATGTGAAGGACGCCAGGGGCGTTGATGCTGCTGTCCTGAATTTCGAGTACTGATTCCTGCTTCCCGTATGTGTGTTCGGTTAAGCTTCAATTCCATACCCCCTCCAAGACCTCCCTCCCAGCACCTGTAGGGGCGCGTGCATGCCGTACCCTTCGTTAGCGGTGCACCCAACCCGCCCAAACAAATATCTGAAATTAATCTGCCTTAAAAGAACACGTATGCGGCATGCCGTGCCGCTACAAACGAATTGGCATCCTCAGTCCCCTTTCAACTGTCCACTTGTATTGATTCAGACAATGGCCGATCCCAGATTGTCAAACGAGGAGTGATGTCTTATGCCGTCCTGTGCATGAACAAACACAGCAGAGGAGTAGCCAGCTCATGTCAAGACCAGCAACCGGTAAGTATTCTTGGAGATCGACTCCATGGATGCCGACCATGCTGCTAATAGTCAGTATGAGCGCTATGGTCATCAGCCTTGCTGGCTGCCCGAAGCGTGTAACTATTCCCGGTAAAGGAACAGCTTCAGCAGCCCTTGCAGACATCAGGTTTCAGAAGGATGACAACAAAAACACCATAATTGATCTAAGAGTGAGCCACCTTGCGCCTATGAAAAGAATTGGTCAAGACTCGGTCTATGTTGTGTGGACTGCCAATCCTGAAACTAGAAACCTATCCCAACAGGGCAGCATCAGTGTAGGAGAAGATCGCACGGGCAGCCTCAGATTCACCACCCCATCCAGTAGATTCCTGCTCCTGATAACCATAGAACAGCGTGAAAATCTGAAGATGGGACTACTCACTGCGCCTATGGGAGAGATTATTTTCGAATCAGCCATAGATGGGAGCCAATAGAGGTGAGGGAAGGGCTGGATGGGGGAGTGAGAACCGCAAACCCAACAAGAATAATATAATGAATTAATAATACGCAAAGGGTTGGGCTTCTCCCCCGACTCAATGCTCAGCACAGGTATGGTGCGGTGTACCTGCCTATGCCGCTGTTACAGCCACCCCCTCTCCTTGTACCACCGGGCGGTCCGGTCAATACCCTCCTCCAGCATCACACGAGGCTCCCAGTTGAGAAATCTGCGTCCTCCCTCATTAGAAATCAGCCAATAGGGGCAGGCCATCTCCCGGACCGTCTCCGAGCTGATTTTCTGAGCCTTGCCCATAAGCCGCATACTCAAGTCCCCCACCAGGCCGGCAGTCCTGAAAGCCCATAGAGGGAGCCTCACCCTGTGCCCCCTCACCCCCAACGAAGAGGCAATCGCCCTGCCTACCGCCTCCCACGCATACGCTCCCCCATCTGAGAGGCCAACCACCAGTCTCTCAGGCAAATCAGGCTCCATGGCAGCCCTGACCACAGCTTGAGCGCAATCCTCCACATAAATCATGGCAATCCGCCCATCACCGGCACCAAATACAGGCAAGATCCCCAGCTTGGCCACCACCTTGAACAGAAAGAGAAACTCCCTGTCACCCGGCCCATAAATAGATGGAGGTCTGACAATAACCAGTCCCATACCATGGTCCCTGCATACTGACTCAACCGTCTCTTCCCCTGCAGCCTTAGAACGCCCATAAGCGGAAACAGGTCGCCTGGGTGAAGCGTGATCCACTGGTTCATTCAAGCCACACGCAGGACCAACAGCAGCCTGGCTCGATACGAGCACGAACCTCTTCACCCCGGCTTTGGCAGCAGCCAGCGCAAGATTACAGGCCCCGTCCCTGTTCACGGCCATATATTCATCTTCGGTCCGGGCCTTAACCAGACCTGCCAGATGAATTACCACATCAACTCCCGCCAACTGCTCCAACAGGACCGAGTCCGCATGGCCAGCACCAGAGCCAGCACCAGCGTTTTCGCCGATATCCTTTATTAATTTATTTAACTCTTTTTGAAATTCACGGGCGTCTTTAAACGATT
>CAYZFJ010000085.1:0-14349 GCA_964477705.1 uncultured Myxococcia bacterium
CTCCACACAAGCCCAAGACCTCCCTCCCAACGCACGTAGGGGCACGGCATGCCGTGCCCTTTGTCAGCGGTGCACCCAACCCGCCTACAAATTTTTCGAAGAACACGTATGCGGGCATGCCTTGGCTGTACAGACGCTTGGTGTTGATTGGAGGACTCATAGGGAGTCCCCCTTTCCCCTTGTAACTTTGTAACTTGTAACTTTCCCCCTATCACCTATTGCAATCACCCATCTGCTCAGATACATTTCATCAGTCATCATAGGCAACAAGGATTTATTACATGTATCAGGAGGAGTCAGGCGACGGATCGTACTCAGCTCATGGGCAGAGCTTGCCACAACAGGCGCCCTTGGCTGCGTTGAGTACACCAAACAGCTCAGCTTCCAAAGGACAAGTGAACCCACTGACAAGCTTTCTGTTTGTTCCAGTCCTGACTCTATTGGTGTCTCTGAGCATGATAGGCTGCAAAGATAACACCCCACTTCAGCTTAACCCTGACAATGATCATGGCGACAGCACAATCACTGACCAACAAGATGGGGCTGATGATGGTTCCCTTCTCGTACAACCGACCATTATAATCACTGAACCAGACGACGGGGATGTCACGGCCGCATCAACCATTACCGTTCGGGGCACTGTGGAGCCAGTCGACACCATAGTACAGGTGAACGGGCAGACCGCCAGGGTAAACAGCAGGGGGGACTTCACCATACAGCTCCAGTTGCCCGATGGGTCTAACGTAATTGAAGCGGTCAGTTCTGCTACCGAACATACAGATTCGGCCAGCTCCGGCCCGGTTCACATCACTGTTGACACTACCCCGCCCATGATTCGTTTTGCCTATCCACCACGAGGGCTCCAACTGCTTCCCATGAACCACGACAGCCAATCGGGCAAGCTCCAGTTCCAGGATCTGCCTGTAGCCGGATGGGTCACCGATGCAGTGAGCGCTGTTGACTCAGTGTCTCTCGGGGGGCAAGCCGTTCCCTTTAACAGTGAAGATGGACTTTTCGAGATCACTCTCCCCATCACTGAAGCGGGCCTTCGCACCATAGAGATGGAAGCGAGGGACTCCCTGGGCAACAGCGGTAACGCCACCCGTTCTCTTATCGCCGGTCTCTTCCTCCATACTGATGAACCAGTACCACACAGCCTCGGCCTGCTGGCAGGAACAGAAGCGTTCAACATAATCGCACAGGTACTCGAAGATTATCTGCGCAATGTGGATCTTGCTCAAATGCTGGCCGGAGCTGCCGGAGAGGGCACTGGAGATGGCGAGGCGATTCAGATTCACGGAGTCACCTTCGACGAAATCATAGTTGCCCTGATTCCTGACACTGGCTTCATCAGGGCTGGCATCATCCTGACCAACCTTCACGTAGAAGCCACCATTGAGCAATCCTTCATGGGTATTCCTTTGACCCTTGAAGGTTACATGGACGCCACAGCGGTCAACCTGGAAGTCCCCGTTTTCATCATCCCGTCCAGCCAAGGGGGGCTTACCATGATTACAGGTGATGCCTCGGTGCTCATGGATGGTTTCACCTATGATTTTGGTCTGCTCCTTGATCTTATCGAGCCCCTGGTGGCAGATCTGGTAAGAACCACCGTGGAAACCGGTCTCACTAGTGGATTGTCCAATCTGCAGCTTGACAACATCATCCCGCCAGAGATGCTTACCCAGTGTCTGAACCTGTTTGGCAAATCCCTGTGCCTTCAATTCATGGTAACTGAAACCGATGTGGTAGATGCCACTGGGGCAATCATCATCATGGAAGGAGATGCTCAGGTCTTGCCCCGGCAACTGTTGGTACCAGAAACATCAGGTTCATATTCAGATGGAGAGGTGAACAACACCCCTGCCCTGCCCCCATCTGGTACCGCTGCTGTCAGCGTGACCTTTGACTACCTGAACCGGGTCCTGCACCAGATCTGGTGGGAAGGCATGATGAATCTGCGGATTGGCGTCAAAGGCGACATCAATCTCCCCATGGACTTCAATTGGGCCTTCCTCAATTCTGCTCTGGGAGACATTCTGCCCCCCAACCATTCTCCAGACACACCTGTGGACTTGGTTTTGCGTCCCCTTCTCCAGCCCATTGCTACTCCACTTGCTGCAAGTTGCTCAAGTGAAGGGAGCAATGATGGTGGTGATGAATACAACTCCTACACAGGATGCAAACAGACCACTCCATACAAGGCAAGCACTGAAGCAGGTGACAACTTTTACGATGGTATCACCAAGACCACCCCGCAGGTGGACGAGGAGGTAGACTGCTATCCTGCCAGTGCAACCCTGCAGAGTGGTGACCTGCTCATCGATTTTGTGGCATCACCGACTGATGGTAGCGATGATCAGCTCCTCTTTACCGTAAGTACTGCCATCAGCATGGAGATCTTCATAAAATCTGACGGTACAGAGATCACCCCGGACATTCGATTAACCAGTATGACCACTGATCTGGAGACTAAGACAATCCCTCAGATTCCTGACCAGATTGCAGAGATGATGGTTGCAGACTTGCTGAACATGGGATTACCACTGGTTTTTTCTTCAATTTCCAATCAAGTATTGGACCTTGCCTCCATGGTTCCTCAAGGTGAACCGGGAAGCCCATTTAACTTCAACCTGGATGAAGTTAAGCTTGAAAGTTGTAGCAGCTTCCTCCTCGGCAATTTATGGATATCAGCAGGCAACACGGCTTCTCTTTGGGGTGTCCAATAGTCAGTAACCAGCATGACCGAGATGGAATTATTGGGATTCTGGTCTAAAACTGCCCATGGATAATTGCCCATCCGGAATAGGTCAGGGCACCAAAGGTTTTTAACCTGTAATGGAAAACAGTTATACCCGAAATGGTGGGGATGATGGCCGACCTGATATGAAGCTGGACGAGAGGAAGAGGCTGCGTGGTCTCCGCTGGGCTTTTATTCTGGTACCCGTATTTCTGCTGATACTGACAGTAATCTTATGGAAATTACCACTAGGCGGCACCTACCATGGTAAGAACTCCCATGAGCCAGGGATGGGCGCAATCGACCCCAGTCTGTTGGCCCAGATGGACTGGAATGCTGGAAAGCCCATCCTGTTCCATGGAGCTGTCGTTGACGAGAGCGGTAAACCTGTAGCCAATGCCATGGTTCGCCTCATGGATGACTCTCAGGCCGAGCTTGTGTCTGCCTCAACGGACCAGAGCCAGGAGCAGGACCAGCCCATGAACTGGGATGCACTCATGCTCACTGGACCATCCATGTGCACCACTGCTGGTACCGTCTTTTCGCCCCCCTTGCCAGAACAGGCACCTCAAGCAAAAAAGCCAGATAGGCGAACAGGCAAAATAGGCAAGCAGATAGACTGGACTGGGCCGGATGGCAGTTTCAATGTAGAAGGGGTGAGCCCATCCGGATTCCCTGCCCTTATTGTGACTGCTGATGGTAAAGCTACCGCCACCGTAGATGGAGATGAGTGTATGGTCGAGGCAGACGGCAACTCTGGCACACCTGACCATGTTCCCTCCACCGATGGCATCGAAAACCAGGACAGCAATAATCAAGCGGGCTGTACTGGCCAGAAAGCAATTGTACTGTTCCCGGGCAGCTCAATCAGCGGACAGGTAACATCACCCCAAGGCCCTGTGGCCGGAGCCATGGTAGTCGCCAGTCACCGGACTTTGACAGCGGTGCCTTGCATGGCAACACAAACCGATGCCATGGGCCAGTTCCAATTCACTGGCCTGAGATCTGGTCCATGGTCTCTGGATGCGGCGGCTCCAGGTCTGACCCACACTAGAATGACCATTGTGGAAGCAGGAAAGAGTGGAATTGTGAAGATCCGCCTGACTGCAGGGCGTACCATCACAGGGAGAGTAATAAACACAGGTGGCAAAGATGAGAATGGAATTAGGCCCGGTGCCTTTCGGGTGGCTGGTGCCAAAATTATAATTGCGGGGAGTGGACTCTGGCCTCCAAGGACTGTCTTCGCCGATGAGGCAGGTCATTTCCGTATTCCCACCCTCCCCAGGGGCTATTATTCGCTGCTTGCCCTATCGACAGATGGGGGTGCCAGCCGAATACTCAACGGGGTGGAGGTGCTGGAAGATGTTTTAGGTGAAGAAGAGGACGGTGTAGACGATGACCTGGCAGTTGACCAGGATCAGAGCCAGGATCAGAGCCAGGATCAGAGCCAGGACCAGAGCCGGGTACAGGAGACTGACTTGGGGTTGGAGCTGGCGCTGGAGCCGGGACGCCCTGTTCGGGGGAGGATTGTGGACCACATTACCGGGCAAGGAATTGCTGGCGCTCGAATCACTGCAGGCCCGGTAGTTCCAGGCATAATGGCTCTGCGAGGTACCAGTGGCCATGATGGGACTTTCGACCTAGGCGCAGGGCCACCAGCACCAGAAAAAATCCAGATTCATGTGGATGGGGCAGGCTACCTGGCTACCACAGTGGATCTGCCGGATGTGGAGAGAGGAACGTGGGCAAATTCGCCAGAGTCTGAGCCGCTGCTCATCAGAATGACAAGGGGAGTTACTCTCAAAGGCAAAGTAGTGGATGAGAGAGGCCGTGCCGTTCCCTTCGCCAGGATGGCAGTAGAAGTTATGCCCTTCTCATACACCTGGAACTCTGTCGCAGGTAATGGCTCATTTAACCAAAGTGACGGTAACCATATTCTGCTCAGCCAAGTGCGCATGGACGGGAAACAGGCTGCAGCGAGGAATCGGGTCTGGAATATCCTTTCTGTGGCCGGTAAGGCAACAGACCCCAAAGCCAATCAAAGCGCAGATGCCAAAACAGCAAACGGAGATGAAGATGGAGATGGATACGGCAACCCATCATCCCCTGCCCCTCCATCCCTCTCCTTATCTCCGTCCCTTTCCATGACCACTTCCTATTTATCAGGGGCCAATGGTGAATTCCAGATCTCAGGTATTCCACCGGGAGTTATTGCTGTTGAGGCATGGTCCCGCCTCCATGGCTATGGGATCACCCACTTGACGCAGCCCCTTTACCAGTGTGAACCGTACGAAGAGATAACCATAACTTTAGACGAGAACGCCTCCCGTTCCCACATCGTATTAGATAGTGAATATGATGAGCAGCACCCCGCCGATGGCATGCTTGATGGGTATGTACTAGATACGGATCACAACCCCATACCCGATACGCTGGTAACTGTGCAACGGAACCACCAGGACAGAGAGGGAGCTAAGCAATGGCAGCCAGAGCAGCAACAAACGTCAGGCTCAAGAGCAGAGGCCCAGCAACCAGAGAAGCGAACAATGACAAACAACGACGGGTATTTTTCCATACCCAGACTGAGAACGGGCACCTTATATAAGGTGAACGCCAGCGCCCCTGGGCATACCTCAATAACAACAACAACACTAATAGGCGGAGATTTAATCAGACTCCTGCTCCCCCTTGAGTTGGAGATGGAGGTGGAGCTGCTGGATTGCCAGACAGGGCAACCACTTAACGCCCAATCCCCACCGGGTCACAAGGCCCGTAACAGTAATGACCATGGTGCTTGCAGTATTCGCCTAGAAGGAATGGCTGACAGCAGCTCCCAAAACATAAGCAGACTCACTCCATGTACAGCAGACGGAAGCCCAACCCTGATTGGTGGATTATCACCTGGTCAGTACTCACTAACTGTGGATGCCGCGGGATACCTAATGGCGCCCGATAATTCGGCGCAACTTGATTCTGCTGCCCAACACCAGGAAGCAAGACAATTCACCCGCAAGGCAGGCTCCACGGCTACTGCCCCAAAGGGCACCATAATTGAGTTGGGCGAGAACAGCCCCGTCCCTGTACCGGTCTCCATTGAGCTCTGCCCGGCAGGTGGCCTGGCTGGCATAATCCTGGACCAGGACCAGAATCCGGTTGCCGGGGCATCCATCACAATCAATGTGGTACCAGACGGCATGGCCCCTGGAGACACCACCCCTGACCTGGGGGGAACTCCTACTGTTACCACCCGGACAGATAATGGCGGCACCTTCCGTATTGAAGGATTACCTGGAGGATTGGCTACCATTACAGTGAAAAAAGGTGGATTCCAACCCAAAAAACATCGAGAACCAGTAACCACAGGCAGAATCTATGATGACATAGTGATATATATATCAAGATGAACACCACCATCCATAACGTCTGGAATCAATGAACCAGAAACTTAGTGGCGGCTTTTTATCAGTAGGCATATGGATTGAGAGCAGGAATGACGTTGAGCAACCATCTAAATAATATGGCCAATAATCCCAGTTCAACTTTTGTCCCGGTTGGGACAGGTTACCTGACTCCAGAGCTTCTTGCCATGGTTGCTGCCCAGAGGGGTGAGGTCATCCTTGTGCCCGAAGCCAAGACCCGCATGGAGAGAGCCCGACAGGCTGTGGAGCAGGCGGTCAGGGCTGGCAAAGCCAGATATGGGATCAACACCGGCTTTGGGGCGCTGGCCGAGGTCACCGTGTCTGAGGACGAGTTGGCAAAGCTGCAGCTCAACCTGATCAGGAGCCATTCATGTGGCGTTGGCGCATGGTACCCGGTCCAGGTGGTGCGAGGCATGCTCCTGCTTCGTGCACAGGTGCTGGCTCTGGGCTATTCTGGCGTACGGCCCGAGCTGGTTGAGCTAATCCTCCAGATGCTCAACAGGGGAGTGCACCCCATGGTGCCCTGTCGAGGCTCTGTGGGAGCCAGTGGAGATCTGGCCCCTCTGGCCCATCTCGCCCAGGTCATGATTGGCGAGGGAAAGGCTCAGTTGGGCCAAGGCGAAATTCTTGACGGCAGGGTGGCCCTTGAACGAGCTGGGCTGACGCCAATCGTACTGGAACCGAAAGAGGGGCTGGCCCTCATCAATGGTACCCAGGCCATGACTGCCGACGGGAGCCTGACTTTGCTGAAGGCTGAGCACCTGTGCAAAATGGCAGATATCGCCGCGGCCATGACCATCGAAGCTCTCATGGGGAGCCATCGCCCGGCAGACAACAGGCTTGCTGCCCTGCGCCCACACCCTGGCCATGGTGTGTCAGCAGCAAACCTGCGCATGCTCCTGACTGGCAGCGAGATCAACCAGGCCCATACCCAGTGCACCAGAGTTCAAGATGCATATTCATGCAGGTGTACTCCCCAGGTGCATGGCGCAACCAGAGATGCCCTGACCTATGTGCGCACGGTCCTGTCCACAGAGATTAACAGTGTCACTGATAATCCACTGATCTTCCCTGTGGGTGATGGCAATATCAGAGACAGTGACAGTGACAGTGACGATTACAGTGGCAATGACAGTCAGGGAATTAACGTAGAGATTATCTCCGGAGGCAACTTCCATGGCCAGCCAGTTGCCATCGCCATGGACCTGCTGTCAATTGCCGTTGCCGAGCTGGCCAATATCAGCGACAGACGGGTAGACCAACTGCTCAACCCTGCATCCAATTACGGACTCCCGGCATTTCTGGCGTCCAGACCCGGGGTGGAGTCAGGGTTCATGATTGCCCAGGTTGCCGGTGCCAGCCTGGTCTCAGAGAATAAAGTGCTGGCCCACCCTAGCAGTGTGGATTCAATCACCACCTCTGCCGGAAGGGAAGATCATGTGAGCATGGGCACATATGGGGCTGCGAAGGCAAGGGATATCGTCGGAAATGTGGAGACCGTGCTGGCTATTGAAATTATGACCGCCGCCCGGGGACTGGATCTACGCTTTCCCCGCAAACCGGGCCTGGGTGTGGCGGCAGCCCACCAGGCAGTGCGCAGGGTGGTTCCCCCCATTGACGGCGATCGAGCCCTTCACCAGGACATCATAGCGGTGACCGCCCTGCTCAACAACAACGACAACAGTGGCTTGCTGGAGGCTGTTGAAGCGGCCATTGGTCTTCCACTCCGTTGAATCCTGGTGCAGTCATGTATGTTAGACCACCCTGTTTTCAGGAGAGCCAGCCACAATTGCTTCTATGTTAACCAGAGTGGTCTGGAGGATACGGGTTACCGCCTCATCACTGTTGAAGGCCACATGGGGTGTGATGATCACATTCTCCATGCGCAACAGGGCATTATTGCGCACAACTGACTTCAGCTTCTCTTCATCATATTCGTGGGTCAGCAGCTCCGCCTCTTCCATAATCGCCTCCTCTCCCTCCATCACATCCAACCCCGCCCCTCCCAAGTGCCCGCTCTTAAGGGCGAGCAGTAATGCGCTGGTGTCAACCAACCCTCCCCTGCTGGTATTGATCATAATTGCTCCCTTTGGCAATCGCATTAATGCATCCTGATTAATCATATGGAAGGTGGAGGCATTGAGAGGCACATGGAGAGACACAACCTGACTCTGGGCGAGGAGTGTATCCCAATCCACATACTCAAACCCCAGCCTGGCAGCAGCCTCCACATTGGGATGGGGATCGTAGGCGAGCCGTGTCATGTCAAAACCACCCGCAATTCTGAGGGTATTGAGGCCGATCCTGCCAGTTCCCACACACCCGAACACCTTACCCTGGAGATCCTGGCCACGCAAGCCGCTGAGGCTGAAATCCCCACGTACGGTGCGTTCATAACAACGATGAATCTTGCGTGTAAGGGCCAAAATCAAACCGAAGGTGTGCTCTGCCACCGTATTATCACCGTAAGAGGGAACATTAGAAACAGCTATTCCCTTAGCTTGACAGTAATCCAGCTCAATGTGATCGAACCCTGTGCTTCGCGTGGCTATCGCCTTGAGCCCAGGCAGCCTGGCAAGCACCCCTGCTGAGCAATTGGAATGGACAAATGTACTCAAAATAGACACATTGGAGGGAATCTGCTCTTTAGAGAGCTGCTCCAGCCGCTCCGAGTAGTACAATCCATCCCAGACCTTGTCTTCACCTCTGATCAGGAATTGTCTTTCCCAGTCTTCCAATTCTACAAATAGCACTACCGGCTTCTGCCCTCTCTCGTCAGCCATTTTATCCCTCTACCATTTCGACACGAAAAATGGTTCAGCAACCGTTCAGGTAAGTTTGACCAATGTGGTGTATTTTTCCTCATGGGACTTTATTATTCGGAAGGGAAGCTAAATCGAAAATGAATTATCTTTTCAAGGTCTGCGAGACAAGAATCCACCGAGACAAAATGAATCACCTGAAGACCTCTCTGCCTCGCCCTCTCTACATGCCCGGCTGAATCATCAATAAATAAAACCTGTGTAGGAGTGAGATTAAGACGTTTGCACATAAGATCAAAAATCTCAGGTTCTCGTTTCGAGATACCCATATGCCATGAATTGAAAACATGGTGAAAGTGATGAAAGAAACGATCCCGCTCTTCCAGTTCATCTAACCAATTGGTCTGATCGCTTAGTATGGCTACGGTGTATCCGGCTTCCTTCAACTGATCAACAGCCGAAAACATGACCTCTTTCAGAACAAACCGCCCCAGCAGCTCCTGCCGCAGGTGTCGCCAGTCCGTATCACCGGTCAGCCCAGTTTGCTCCACAAGCACTCTCCAGTACTCCTGCTCGGAGACCTGCCCAATCAGGTAACCGGAAGAATATATAAGCTCCCTGGCGGTTTGAAAAAACTTTTCTGCACCAAGAGCTGTACGAGTACCCACAGACTTTAGCCCTTGCCTGAACCCTTCGTCCGCAAGCACCCCTCCGAAATCGAATACAACAGCCTTGATGGTCAACTAATCCTCCAAATCGGTAATGTTAAATATTTAACCAGAATTCAGCTTGCGGAGCAGCTATCACTGTCATTATGTGGTGATTTACGGAAGAATGGTCAACGGCAATCACTCCTGGTCAATAAATGACTCAGACGCCTGCCTTTACCGGACCACCGCCCCATACCTGTGAGCATATGCATCACCAGCAGCCGCCCCCCCAGAGCTGCACAGAGGATCAGCACTAACAGCAGCAGCCTCCAACAAGAAAATGGCACGGAGCCACTACCCCCAACCACCACGGAACACCCCCACCATGCTCCGTCACCTCTATTAAGCCCATTTTTCCCATTGGAAAATGGTTCCAGCTCCCCATCCAATCCGCCATCCCAGACTCCGTGTTCACTATTAAACTCTGCCCCCAGCTCACCAATAGGGTCATCCAGAATAACGTATGGTAATTGATCTGGTAGCGGAACCGCTTCCAATGGGATGGGAACGATCCTGATAGCGTCAACCATGGCCCACAGGCCAGTATCACCGATGGCATCACCTTCCAGTGCTTCCGCTTCACCAGATTCAATCAGTTCAACTCCATCACCTAAAACCACCCGGTAACCTTCTGCCTTGTCAAATGGGAAGATCCCCAGACTATGCCATCTCCTCTGTTGACTGGAACCTTGGTATTCATGGCCTCCATCGTCTACTGAACCCTGCCAATCATCATCTCCTTCAGCGCTTTGGGCAACACTCTGATCAACCAGAATCTCAGTCTTACCTCCAGCATGATGAACCGTGTATGGTACCCTCATGGAGAGAGGGTATGATACATCAGGCCGTGACAGGGCAACCTGAATTCCATACGCCCCACTCTCCTTGAAAGTTAGGTTCCATGTGGCCATGCAGGGCACTAGATCTGCAACTGGGTCAGGAGGCCCAGTGTGACTTTCAGGAGATGCCGCCACCTGAACAAGAATCATGGTCTCACTGCCACCGCTGCCGCCATTGCTGCCCTCATCTTCACCGTGGCTATTCCCGCTGCCATCCCCATCCCCATCCCCGCTCCCTCCCAATCCAACAATCACAGCATCATCAGTGCACACCATATCAAAGCAAGACTCTCCAACTTCCATCATACCAGGCATCTCTCTGCCAATCCCGGCGATGCAGCACTCAACCCCATCCCCACCCGACCCACCATCCTCTCCATGACTCCCATCTGGTTCGTCCCCCCCACTACTATGGCCACCAGCGTCACATGTGTCATCTGCGCCCACCACCTGCAGGTTAATATCTGAACCATAGTAATACCTGAGGATATCCTCATACTGCCAGCCCTCTCTAGACAGACAATCCGCCCCATTCTGAGACTGACACCCCCGGTTGCGATAATTATATGGGTCGATATACCCCAGGGGCGTCTGCGACACCTCTGTGCCTGACAATCCCCAGTTGTAGGTAACATACCGTTCCGTATTCCACGGATCATGGTCATCCGGAAGTGGCATACAAGCCACGGCGAGGGCAGAAGGCACAGCACCAGCAACATAGAAAGCAGCCACTACCCTCCCCCGATAAGTAAGCACCTGCCCTGCCGTTTGGCGAACTGCATCCCGATGAACCTGAAGAGGAACCCTGCCACAGGAATAGACCTGATCTGAGGTCCCATCATCAATGGCTCCATAAAAGTCGATGATATAATAGAGGTAGCTTCTGGCGGCCACTGCCTGGGCTTTCAAAGCCTCCGTATCAGCAGCCCCGTTCTCACAGGCAACCACCCTGGGCAGATAATCATTCTCCACATCAACCAGTCCTGCTCCCTCCACATGGGCTGTGCATAAAGGTAAGGTGGCTACCATTCTATTGGAAGCAAATGTAGCTGATTCTGCCCAATAAACAGATTCCACATCTCCTGCTTCTCTATGTGTAATGGTGCTGTGTGTTACACCCCACCGTGGTTCCATAGGCTCACAGCCTGCTACGCCATAGACAGCTAGAGCTGAGAACACGGCCAATAGTCCTAACCCTGCACCCTCCATGATGTACCTCCAGCCTATGAGGATTCTGCTTCATCAGTACGTCATGCATCAAAAGGCATGGGCGCCCGATTTATTACATCAGACTCCTATCGGTCAGGACGGCGAAAATGTCTCATTAAAATCAGGAGATTATTGCTCAGGAAAGGAGGTATTCAGCGGGAATAAATTTTGTCCAGATCGAGGCCTGCAGCGTAACCATAGGACACATCCCGATCAATCCCATATACCATCATACCCACAGGTTCGCTGGAGTTGAGGGTGCGGACACCGGGAGAATCCAGCAGCAGAGCCTGACTTCTCCACGTTTTGCCGCCTAACATGCCTATGTTCACCCAACCAGTATCAAGTAACCGACCATCAAGTCTGACCTGAGCAGTAGACGGGGCAACAATAGTGACAAAGTCCATCTGGTAATCAAGGGGTGTGAGGAATATGTAGTCGCTGCGGAACTGCTCCACAGGCGGAATCGGCATCATGGTTGGGTCACCAAGGGGAGTACAGCAATAATTATAATCCCAAACCTCATTGTTCCAGAAACCAGTACAATTTGCCAAATACCCAGCGTTCGCAGTGCAATAAGTATTCTGCGCTGGTGTCTCACCTGAACAGGGAGGCAAATCATTAACATAGACAACGCTCGGTTCTGCCTGATAAGAAGAGACTATGAACTGCATCATGCTCACCGGCTTGTCAGCCTTGACAATAAAGCTGCTCACCGCACTGAATTCCACACTCTGGCCACTGTTCAGCAGCTCTGGTGCGCCGGCAGGTCGGCTGGGCACATAGGTAATGGTTGTGTTATCCTCCGCTGCCACAATCCGCCAATAATCAGGAATCTGGGCACCGGCTGCCCTACGCCGCTGGTAGGTGGCACCGCAGACATGATCTTTACCCCATGTGGCTACTGGGAAGAGCTGAGTCTCCAGATGGTCCGCACAACAGGTGCCCTTAGGACCAGTTGGCACTATTGAGGCAACATTCCCAGAGAATGCGGCAATAGCAGCATCAGAGGTGATCCATGCTCCGGATATGTTTCCATTGCCGGCCACGTCAGTATTGACGCTGGTGCTTGTGACAGTTAATACCTCATACAATCCCAACTTGGCCTCAATAACCTGTCCGTTGACAGTGGTTCCTGCAGGAGCAGTAAACTGCACACCCGGGGGCATGGTGATTCGCACATTGCTCTCGTATTCACTGATGCCTACCACTGCCACGTAAGCACCCCAATTAGCTCCATAGTCTCCAGTGGTGGCATCACCTGTAATGGCAACATATTCTCTGTCCAGGGTCTGGGATGGGAGCAACAGACTGGCATCATTGGAGAAGGTCTCATCCGAATTGTTCAAGGGATTAAACTGATAAGCAATAACCGGCGAATCAGCCAGAATCCGGAATGTCTTGAGGGCCTTAATCGCACCACTGATCTGCTGAGTTCTGGGCAACTGAAGAATCTTGAGGGCTCCTGGTTCAATTAACTGCTCGGCAACCTGGGTCTCTACAAGCTGGTTATTTTCACCCATGGTGGCAGTGGTCACCTTCACCGTAACATTATTTTGCGGGTGGATGTTGCTGACTGCCACTGCGAACTGAGTGTTGGGGTGCGCTGCGTTTTCCAGATCGACAGCCCAGTACTCGCACCCCATATAGGACAGCTTCTGATTGTCACCACCACACTGGCCAACACATGATCCCCCATGGCACGCCCTGCCCTCAGAACAATCTCCCACCACAGTCATGGTTTCACCATCAGCCTCGCAAATAGAGACTGTGTTAGCCCCGGTACAGGTCTTCTCTCCTGGAGTACAACCTACGCACACGCCCTCCTTACACCGCTGTTCGGTAGCGGTACAATCAGCCCCATCCGCCCACTCCCGCCCCCCAATACAGAATTTGACCCTGTCGCCGTCGCAGGTACGCTCACCAGCCCGGCAGATCGTTTCTGGACCCGTGTCATGACCAGTATCCTGCTCACTGACCGTGCCATCTTCATCATCTATTGAGCTATCCAAAACCACGCCAGTATCATGCTCATCCACACCCGTATCCTGAACGGGTGCCACATCACAACCCACTCCAGGAACACAGATGCCCCCAAAGGAGAGACAGTCACCAAAGAGGTCCGATGATATGCCATCGGAGCGACAAATCCTGGCTTCACCCAGGCTGCAGAAGATTTGGCCAGGGGTACAGATTTTGGTACCGGTGTCGGTCTGATCACCATCTGCTGGTCGCTGGGTATCCTTGCAGGACAAGCTGGTAAGGGCCAGCACCAGGACCAGGGGCCACAAGAAAGCCACGTTGCGGAGCTTGCCGGTCGTAATTTTGCAGATCTCCCGGTGTTCCGATCGGAATGGCTGTCCAGCAGGTAAAAATGATCTTGGTTTGTTCATATCTTATAACCTATCTGGCAAAGTTACCTGATGGTAAATTGGTAATCTCTAGGATGACCGTCCAAACGATCAATGTTACTAAACCAAGTACCAAAGATCAATCCTTGAAAAAATTCTAAGGACAAGGAGCGGGAACAAGATAAGCCCCTTACGGCATAGGGGCACGGCATGCCGCATACGTGTTCTTTTAAGGCAGGATAATTTCCGAAGAATAGTTTGGGCGGGTTAGGTGCACCGCTAACGAAGGGCACGGCATGCCGTGCCCCTACAGGCGTTG
>CAYZFJ010000086.1:0-14258 GCA_964477705.1 uncultured Myxococcia bacterium
TCAGCAAGCGCCAGTACAGGACCTTGCCTTCAAATGGTAAGCGAACAATCTCTGGCTGATCAAGGTAAGTAGAACTCCAAAGCATAGTAACTCCTCAGGAGGCAAGTGAACTGGAAATGCTTTGATTGATTCCATATATCGCACTCCAGAGGTCGAGGGTTCGATCCCCTTCATCTCCACCCCTAGATGCAAGCGGCTCTGACGGTAAACGTCGGGCCGCTTTTTTTGGCTTGTTAAATAGAGCGGGGCCAAATTGGGTCCAGCGTTTAGCTGCAGTTGCCATGCTGTTTATTCCTCCTCATAGAGCTGTTGCACTGGCTTCCACATAGAAGTAATTCTTGTCAACGCCACGCCCGTCCTGCGCATGGCTCTTCCCGCTGGAGTGCCCTGGTCTGCCCGGAATTCCTGGTTCCCTTGCAGTTGTAAGTTAGCAGCGCTGGTATGGTTCGGAGCGGGGGCTGTCCTTGTCTGCAACTCTGTTCAAATAGAGTTGGTAGCTGGAAGTCGCTGATCTTTTACAGATTATTAAAGCCCTTCCCATATGACTACTGCAACCCTGGATGAAGCAGCATAACGGATGGCAAAAGTACTGTCTATGTAGGTATTGCGTTCGGCTAAATGGTGCTGTAGGGTGCTAGGAAAAGGAGGGGCAGGTTATGCTGATGAGCGAGTTTGCGAAACTTTATGATACTGATCCAGAAGAAGCTTTCAGAAGGGCCGAATTCTGCAGGCTATTACAGACCGACCCTGATGAAACGCTGAGAAGGGCGAAAATGACTCTAGCTGATATAGTGCGCTACGAGGATGTTTAAGGCTTTATGAAAAGATGTACGGGTCATCAAAAAGACCAGCTCATGTTGTCCGGTCAAAGGTATCCTAAAATTATTCTGCCTCTGCTTAATGCTGCTAAATTTGTCGCCATTGATTTTGAGACGGCTAACCAAAACCGTAACAGTGCGTGTGCAATCGGGATTACGATTGTTGAGGACTGGAAGGTAGTGCATCAGGCATACCATTTGATCAGACCACCTCAATCCACTTTTCAGTTCACTTACATCCACGGCATCCAATGGAAGGATGTGGCCCAGGAGCCAAGCTTTGATGGAGTATGGTCAAAGTGCCTCCCCCTTCTGGAGGGATGCTCTTTCATAGCAGCCCATAATGCCCCATTCGATAAGAGCGTACTGGCAGCATGCTGCCAGCATAATCAGCTCCCAATCCCTCGTATTCCTTTCCTGTGTACAGTTCGGCTGGCAAAGACAATGTGGCCGATAAGTCGAGCCACCTTGCCTGATGTGTGCGAATGGCTCGATCTGGAGCTGGATCATCATAATGCGGCTTCTGATGCGGAAGCATGTGCCCGGATTGTGATTGCAGCTCAAAAAGATCTGAAGTCCATGGGGGCTTGTGCCATCGACGTTGATTAGTGACTCAGCGGGGGCTGCTCCGGTGACTGGTTCCGGTAGTGATGATTTAATGTTGGCGGTGTTGGCATTCGACTGCTGCGGGCCCGTCTGGTGCTGTTCCCAGTGGCCACATCACCGCCGCTGCCTGCGGCTTCTCGGATGGCAGGCCTCCTGCCCAGCCAGCGGGTTAAACGGGCAGTCCTCAGTTGAAGGTGTTTATCCCTGGCCTCTCTGATTGCCATACTGGTCCTTGCTAATCCAGCTCCGAGAATGTTGGTGACCGTTGCCATGCTCCAGACATGCGCTAATGAAGTACTTAAATAACCAAACAGATTGAGCCCCACCATCATGGCGACCAGTGAGAATGACAGGAGCGTATCTACGGCACCGCCCAGGCTATAAAGGACCGGGTGCCCCCTGCGTTTGGGCGACACTTGACGTCCCAGAAATCGGTTGAACAGCCATGCCAGCAGGCAAGTATCGGTCAGCGGGCGTCGAAGCAGGACCAGCCCGCCAAGGTTGAGCAGGTTCATCACCAGGTCGACCGCAGCCATCCCCAGCAGGATAATCCCGGCAATCCAGCTGACCGGAGATGGGAGCGTCTTAATAGCCACATATCCCATCAGGGCCTTGTAGATAATAAAAGGAAACCCGATGGTAATGATTGTACTTGCCTGGAGCGGATACTGTTTCATTTGTTCAGTCTCTCTAACTGCTTGGTCTGGGTGTGGCTACTGTTTTGAATTAAATATTGTGATTGCGATTGTGATTGCGATTGTGATTGGCCATGGTCTCAGCCCCATTGTCATCATTGAACCTGTTCGCCACAGTCATAGCTGTGCTGAAGGCTTGCAGAAATTGGCTGCGGGCTTCATCAGGGTCCCAGCACCGGATTGTCACTTCAAGGGGGCCCAATACATCGGTTGGCCACACATTGTTATTGATGGTCATCAGTCGGGTGCGCTCATCAATGAGGATGCGGCCGTCGTACTCGTGGACGATGGCGGGAAAGGGGTAGGGTAGACCGAATTTAAGGGCAACCACCTGCTGTACTCGCTCTTCCAACTCTTGGTACTGGGGCAGGTGATGCTTGATTGGGCGGGGCAGGTCGCACATGTATGCCTCAGATCCATCATGGAGGAGCAGACAGAGCTGCTCGACCGGGCTCAGTTCCTGGACCACTCCATGTTGCCACAGGAGAACCGAGTGTTCTGCCACTGAGTAGAATCTACGGCAGTGGCCTCCGAATCTGCAGAGCTTAGATAAAGATGCGGCAATATCCTCAGCCTGGATATCATCAGGAGAGATCCGAAAAGGGTCTACCATCCTGCCTGTAAATGTCTCTATGTGATATTTGTTTTCCAATGCCTTTTCAATCTTTTCAGCTAGTGTAACTGTCCTGGTGCGGCTGAGAGGCTGCTGCAGAGAGAGTGCGGCATGCTCTCCGGCGTCATGATGCTGCTACCGAGCTTCACATCATGTCAATCACGTCGCCATACGCAACATATATATACATACCATGTAATTATGCGACCACAAAGCCCACGCCCCACTGCCCACAGCAGCACCCCTCCCCTAGCATATGCCCACCAGTGTGGGCCAGAGGCCATTCCTCACCACCAGGAAGTGTCACAGTTATCAGCAACTTGATGGCCTGCGAGATAAGCTGCAGATTCTCCAGCGTATCATTCTAAATGGAGCAATCACTATAGGACAAAAAATGGTTTACTGGTTTCAATTAATTGGCATCAGGCAGAGAATGCAGTTTAACCGTGCCTTTCGATTGAATTTTTGTTATGAAAAAGAGCAAACCATCAGTATAGTCTTCAGGTTGGATTCGGTTCTTATAGAATGAGTGATGATGGACCGATTAGTGATGCGCCTCCCTGAACGGGAAGGTCTTGATTATTAGTTAATGTTCCACAAAATGGAAGGCTGCCTAGGCTATTATGACCCGTGAAGGAGGAAACGGAGATGAAGATGGAGATGGCGATGCACTCTCAGCAAGATCAAATGTCAAAGAATCCCGTCCCTGACAAGCCGCACATGGTCAGGCCAGTGGGACGATTAATCCAGTTCCCCTTCTTTGCCACTGCCCTTCTCATCATGGGTATCATAGGCACCACATCCTCTTTACTCACCTCGTGTTCATCTGAAGAAGAAGCTCTCGACAATATCTCCCTGTGGGGAATGGTGGAGAAAGGCCCCTTCTTGGCTGATTCGCAAGTCACTATTACCGCCCGGTCGAAGAGCGGCGAGGTGGTGGGCGAGCTGGTCCAGTCTCAGGTCCAGAACAACCTTGGTTATTACGCTGCCAAGCTCCCCACCAAAACCGGAGCAGAGGCTGAGTATATTCTCATTGAAGTGGAGGGGAAGTTCTTTAACGAGTTGCTTGGCGCTCAGACTAATGGGGAGCACACCCTCAAGGCGGTGGTGGCCATTCCCTCCGAGCAGAAGGAGATGGGCGGCGAGCTTCAGGCCAACGTGAATGTGATCACCCACATGACCCACCTCAGGGTGATCAAGCTGATCGAGGACGAGGGTAAGGCCGCCCAAGCAGCAGTGACTCAGGCTGAAGCCGAACTGCGTGAGGCTGTGCCAGAGATACCCCATCCTGAAGGGGAGCAGGCCGGACTCTCCAGAGTGACCAGCATTACCGGCGGTGATAAGCCTGACAACGGATGGCTTCTGGCGCTCTCCTGTGTGATGGGGCAGATTGGTGATAGGGCTGAGGGGACCATCATGTCGGCCCTTGATTTGTTTGCCGAGGAGTTGGAATACGATGGCACCTTCTCTGGTGAAGGCCTGACCGGGCATGTAGAAGATGCCATCCGGTTCATGGACTCAGTGAGCTGCAGGGATAATCTGGTCTCCTTTTTCGAAGAAGTTCTTCAGGCGAACATGATCCCTGACATCTCTGAAATTCTTGATACAGACAGGGATGGCACCGTGAACGCCGATGATGATGACATGGATGGGGACGAGGTGCCCAATGATGAGGACTGTGCCCCTGGAGACTACAGACGTTGGATTCTCCTTGATGATGGTGTGACCTGTGTAGCCGACAGCAATGACTTGGATGGGGACGGGGTGGCTAATGATGATGACTGCGCTCCCCTTGATGGGGACCGGTATGTGGTCCTGGATAACGAGGCGTGTGTGACAGACGGGCCGGACTGGGATGGGGATGGAGTGCTGAACAATGAGGACTGTGCGCCCAAAGATCCTGCCAAGTATTATATGCTGGTTGATGGAGTGACCTGCGTAGGTGATTCCGATGACTGGGACGGGGATGGGGTGTCCAACGACGAAGACTGTGCCCCCCTGGATCCGAGCCTACAGATTCTGGTAGGGGACGAGAGTGTAAAGACCTGTGTAGGTGATTCCGATGACTGGGATGGGGATGGGGTGCCCAATGAAGAGGATTGTGCTCCCACTGACCCTGACCTGCAACTGCAATTGGATGATGGTTCAACTTGCGTGGCTGAAGGAACCGACGACCTGGACATGGACGGGGAGCCCAATGCTCTTGACTGTGGTCCCACTGATAATAGGATCAATCCTGACATGGGTGAAGTTGCAGATGGTCTCGATAATAATTGTGATGAACGGATTGACGAGGGGTGGTGCGGCGAAGGCGACCCTCTCTCTCAGGCCAGCTCTTCAGTGATGTGGTGCTCTGAGCCCCAGGATGGCCCTATGATGAGTTGTGAAGGTTCTGGTTGCCAGTACTCATATGTGGCCAATATGAATTATGCTGAAGCTGTTGCAGCTTGCGCAGCCCATGTGGGGTTCTCACTCCCGACTCTTCAGCAATTCCGGGATATCCTGGGAAGTTGTGAAATCGATAGTCAAACTGAGCAGGAATCATGCACCGGATGCAGTGACAGCGGCACTTGCTCAGCCCTGTTCGGTGAATCTGGAGGTGGCGTTGAGATGTATTGGACCTCAACCGATTCAACTCAGGCAGGCGCAGTGATGGCCGTTGATATTGGTGCTGGTCAGGTGTTTACGCAGGTCAAGGAAGGGAATGCTAAAGTCCGTTGCGTCCAGTAGGATAATTGGGTCATTTATAATTGTCACTTATTGGCATGAAGCAATTGATCTAAATTGATGGATTTAATGGTTGATGGCAGCCCTTCCTATATATACATTGAGTGAGTGTGATTTCATGTAGAGGTAATAAGTCATGAAGAGGCACGTTCTGCTCGCAACTGAAAAGGCATTCTCTACTGTGGCCAGGGAACAGACCCTCCAGGTCCTCAAGGATGCCGGCTATGAAGTGACCATTCTGGAAAATTATAAAGATAAGGCCGACATCCTCAAGGTGGCAGCGGATGCGGACGCAATGATCGTGCGTAGTGACAAGATAGATGAGGCTGTTCTGAATGTGGCCCGTAAGCTCAAGTTGATTGTGCGGGCGGGCGCAGGCTATGACAACGTGGACTGTGACTGCGCCGCCTCAAAGAATGTGGCAGTGATGAATACACCGGGGCAGAACAGTAACGGTGTTGCTGAACTGGCCCTGGGGCTGATGATTTATGTGGCCAGATGTCAGTTCAATGGCAAGTCGGGCACAGAGCTTAAGGACAAGACTCTGGGAGTGCACGCCATTGGTGCGGTGGGAAGCAGGGTGGCTAAAATCGCTGCCGGTTTCGGGATGAAAGTATTGGCATTTGATGCCTATCTCTCCCCTGAGCAGATTGTGGCCGCCGGTGCGGAGCCAGTGTTCTCCGTTGAGGAGCTGTACAGGCGGAGTGACTATGTGTCCCTTCACATTCCGGCCACTGCCCAAACCAAATGTTCCATTGGTCGTAATCTGATTTCTCTCATGCCCATCGGAGGGTGTCTTGTGAACACTGCCAGGGCTGAAGTAATCAACGAGCCTGAATTGGTGGAGATCCTCAAAGAGAGGGCAGACCTGAAGTATGTGTCTGATATCGCTCCCTCGGAAGCAATTCAGCTGACGCTCAAGGATGTGGCCGGGAATCGGGTCTACTGGACTCCCAAGAAGATGGGTGCCCAGACTGAAGAAGCTAATACCAATGCGGGCATTGCCGCAGCTCGTCAGATTGTTGGCTTCTTTGAAAAGAACGATGGCCGGTATATCGTCAACAAGGTGCCATGCCCCTGCAGCCTGTGAACTGCTGAGCCCAGCCTATGCAGTAGTCTTGCCACTAAGCCTTATCCACTCGTTCCAATTAATAACAACTAAATAATGGCCGATTCTCCCCAAAGGGCAGTGTGGCCAATTTTGTCAAACTGAGGAATGGAAGTGGGACTATTCGATTTGCAGAACGGTAACCTCATGGCATAGTCCAGTCATAGGCTACTTAAAAGCTCAATCCGGGTATGTTGTTCTTGCGGTTGAATATTACTTGGGTTAATCTGCCCCAATACTTGTTTTCGGCTCCTGTGCGGGAAGAGTGAAGCTCATGTTAATGCGTTGGTATTAGTATCGGTTTCTGTTGTTCCGATTGCTTTCCCACATGCGCCCTTGCTGATTTATAGACTTTTCAAACCGAAAGATAAAGGTAACAGAATCATGAAGATGGATTTTACCAACGAAGAGTACAGGACTCTCCTTGAGCTGCTTGATATGGCTCAGCATGTAATGACGCCCAATGGTGATGATGAGTGCGATGATGATGAGTGTGAATGTTGTGCAGACAAAGCTAAGTATGAGGATTTGTGCCAGAAGATTTATTCCATGGCCGATGATTTCGGCGCTGGAAATTTGGTGGCATTTGAAGATGAGCTGAATTGCTATTTTACAACAGATGAGTTCGAGGAGAGCGACCACAAGGAGTTGATCGAGACGTTTGCCCAGAGCTCCTTCTGGTCTTCCTTGATCATGCTCATGGCTGAGCGGGATGCGACGAAGGAGAAGGGTGAGGAAGTGTTCGATAATCTCTCCGACGATGAGCAGGGTGAGCTGCTCAACAAGTATGCAGAGCAGTACGCAGTGGAGTTCATGGCTAACGGTCTGGACAATCTGTTGCTCAACAAGTAAGCGGAATCTGCCCAGTAGATATCCCCCTCCCTGCGTTCGGTGTATGGTCTCAAATCCTTCTCTGATGCTTTCTTCAAACATAAATTGGACCGTTTCAGATCAGGTTACCCATTGGTAGCCTCTACACCTCCACCACTCTTCCATTCATCTCCTTTCATCATCTCATCCATTCCTTCAGTAACTAAGCCATCAGGCGATTCAGCGCTCTCCATTACACAACTCCAACGTGAAACCAATAAAATAGACTTAACAATAGATGGGAAGAGGTGCGATGGAAGATGAAAAGTGATGAATTGCCATGGAATGCTAAGAAGAGAGGGGGGTGATTCATGGGCTCTAGTGTATTGGTTTTGTCGGCAGGATGTAACCGGATTGGCTGGTAGGGGGGGCGTCCTTAGGGACTTAGTCCAGGCTTAGGCCAGTCACCAGCACGTTCTTAATATTGCTGTTGCCGGCGGAGCGTACCCTCTCGCCATCAACTGACGTGTTTGATGACATCACCCAGCGGATGGTGATGAGTGGCTGATTGGCACAAGACTCATGCAGGTCCAGGCTAGATACCCGCCCCTCACTGAAGTTGTCGGCTGCGGTTACCATATTACCAAAGGAATCGAGCCACGTGCTCCCATTAACGCTGCACTGAACCTTGAAGTCTCTGGGACCCATGCTTGGTGAGCTGCGCTGCTTGGAAGACACCTGGAGGCTGGTGTACCCTGTGGTGTTGACCTTTATCTGCCAGCTTTTTGTGTTCTCACCATTATGCCATGCTCCCGTGCTAATTGAGCCAGTGAGAATATTGCTGACAGGGTATATGTACCCGCTTGAAGGGAATCCGGCTTCACGGGTCAGGGGCTGTTCCATGTTCTCTGGCAGCCCTCTGGTGGGCAGACGTCCGCTGTTCAGGTCAAAGCCGTCATAGGCCACAAGTACCACGCGGTCAACGGGACACACCCCGCCCCGGTCGATACCTGTCTCCTGCCCATTCATCACTTCATCAAAGCATGTGGGCTCCTGGCAGATGTTAAACGTACATACACCGCTCGTACAGTCAGCGCCACGCTCGCACCTCATGGAATCAGCGCAAGGCAGGCAATTTTCGCCACCACAGTCCACATCAGTCTCCATGCCATTAGCCACCAGGTCCGAGCAGGTAGACTCCTGGCAGATGGCATTCAGACAGATACCACTGAGGCAGTCTGCAAACACCTCACAACGACTCTGGTCGGGGCAAGGACGGCACTGGTCGCCGCCACAATCCGTGTCCGATTCGCTCCCGTTGCGAATCTCATCATTGCAGGCGGCCTCAGCACAGATGCCATCCTCGCCACACACTAGGCTGGGGCAGTCTTCATCTACCAGACAGAGGATTGGGCACCAGTCATCGTTCTCGTCGCATATCAGGGCAATACATGATCCCGAGGTGCAGATACCGAGTCTGTCGCCATAATCCATACAGGTGTCACCATTATTAACAGCGGCGTGTACGCATCCATCTTTTTTCTGGCAACTGTCTTGGGTGCAAGGGTTGAAGTCGTCGCAGTTGATAATCTGGCAGATGTCAGTTTCTTTATCGGCCACATTCAGAAGTCGGGTTGCGCTGTCATTCCATGGGTTTTGATCAAAAGTGGGGGCAATGGTTATTTCCATGATTTGCGGACCGGTCTGGGTGAGCTGCCATTTGGTGACTGCTATGGCTGGGCCGTCGATTCCGCCGTTGGGGAAGCTGACTATTGACTGGCCAAAGGGTCTCTCAACCAGGTTCTCGTTGATGGGCACGTGGGCGGTGAATTGCACGGGAATATCGTAAACAGGCTCATCACCCCTATAAAATACTTCCGCTGTGACGGTGATTTTGTCATTCTCATCTGGAGTATCATTGGAAAACTGGATGTGCTGGGAGCATACAAAAACGTCCGGTCTGGGGTCTCTGATGCCGCCACCATTATCATAACCGCCATCACCACCATCGCCGCTGCCTCCCTGGTTTTCACAGTCGCAGTCATAGTAGCCCCCGCCTGTGTTGCCATTGTCCTGACACTGACCGTTCACGGGCAGGATAGTCTCGAATGTGCCGGTGATTGTGGTGTCTGTCACCTGGACCAGGACGTGGTATGTGCCATCTTGATTGGGGGAGATAATTGGTTGGAGAAATGTTCCGTCTACCAGCGTATGAGCAAATGAGAAAACCGCTCCAGTCTCAAGAACGGTGGCTGATACAATGCCCCCCTGTACCACGTGTTCAAGTTGCCCCCGCTCATTGGTGATAACATATTTGGCGCTGCCGGTTACATAAGCCCATCCACCCCGGCAGCCCAGATTTGTTGACGCGATGACATCGAGAGTGGCCGTTGTGTTGTCGCCTGGACGACCCTGGACCATGGTCAGCTTCATGGCCGTGTTGTTGGTCTTGTCGAGCTCTTCGAGCTGGTTTTCAGGATCAATAACGATCTGGGTGATTCTGTATGAAGACTCCTGGAAGGTGGTGGCGAACTGAAGTTCTACAGTCTCTCCCGGATCAATTGCCTCGATGGTCTGGTATGCCTGGTGTTCGTTGGTGTCCAATAATTCAATAACGATGCTCTCGGCTCGACCGGTGCCAAGGTTCTTAACCTTTGCGTCAATGGTGATCTCTTCTCCGATTGATGGAGATTCTTTGTCAGACTTCAAGTCACTTGTATAAATGGCCAGATCGGGTAATGCCGGTGTATCTGGTGGGGTGATGTGCAGGGTAATCCCAGTCGCACTGGTGACCTTGTCGTTGTCCTTTGGATCAGCCATCACCTGAGCGCCCATTGTGATTTGTGCTGTCCCCCGGGCATATTGGGATGGATCAAATACGATAGCTATGGGTGTGGTCTCTTCTGGCCCTATCTCTATGGGCAGGGCGGTTTCTAAAGCCACAGCCACATCGCTGATGGGGTTGATGAGCTGGATCCGGTGCACGGTCCTGGGACACAGGTCGTTGTTTACCAGGTACATGGTGCGACTCTGAGCCCTGTTCGCATCAATGGAAAAAACGAACTGCCCGGCTGAGAAGGTCACCCCTGTTGGTCCATTGTCTGGGAGGCATTCGTCGTGGTCAGCGCTTGCATCAGTGTTCTGATGTTCACCTGTGTCGTTGTCGATGAGGCCCGCATCATCAAACTGGTCGGAAGCCCCAGTGGGGGACTGATGGCATGCGGAAATGGGCATGACTAGAGTGACGAGCAATGGCGCAGAGAGCTTTAGCAGACCCTGTATAAATCCTTCGAGCTTTATCTTTCGCATTCCATTCCCTCTTTATGCGGGAAAACATCTCCTGCATATGAAAGAAAACACCGCCTTAAAACTACCTATTAAGCCATGGTAAAACTACAGCTTACTCCAGATGGATGTCAATATTACTTTGGATAAATATTGATAAAATGGTTATTACCTTTAAGACAGACTGTAAATTATTGATGGTTATGTAATGTTGATTCAGGTAAAGCTTGGTAAGGGTTAGCGTGTCGCGTCCTACCTTTCATATCAGTCTCAATTTGTTATTGTATATTTGTATAACTATGATTGGGCTTTAACAGTTACTGTGTAAAGGATTAATGATGGGTTTGGGCCCGATTGATGCGGTGTGATGATTTTTTTTAATTAGTAAAATTTTGATTGACACTAAACATCAAATCCTCCAAATTGGCGAACATTGAGCCATTAGACGCTGGTGTCTGGTGGACATGCTCCTGCCTTTTGTTTTTATCCATACAAACTAAACGATTTACCTAGGCTATAGGCTGTATGCGCAGTGGTTTGCGACATATCTAAACTTGTAGCCTGTTGAATGGCGCACTGTTTAAGTGTACTAGCGAGGAGTTCTTGCATGAGAGTCGCACAAAGGTTTGCGGTTATGTTCAGTATGGCTTTCATTTTTGGTGTGGTCGGCTGTGATCTGCCCACCATGGATGACCTGCTTGAGATGCTCGATATTGAAGAGCTTGATTCGGAGGTCATCGATGATCTTCAGGATGAAGGACCTGATGCGGATCCTGCTGATGATGGGCTTGCCTCAGGGCTTTATAAGGGGACAATCGTGAGCGAAGGTAATTCTGGAACGGTGCTGCTGGATATTGCCACAGATTTTTCAGAGGGCACTTGCAGCCTGGTGCTCAATGAGCAGGAGCAAATCTCTAGTAATTTCAGCACCAGTTTTGATTCCTTTAACCAGTATCGCACCTTTGAGTTCGATGTCCAGATTGGGAGGAGGGTGAGGCTTCAGGTAACGCCCAGTGGGGGTGTTGTGGGGAAATCGGTCATCAGCGACAGCGAATTTTTTGATATAGCAGTCATGAAGGAGAGCTCCACTGCTGCTGTGGATTGTTATGTGGGAACAGCAACAGGGTTTGTTGGGGACGTCCCTTGGAATTTTGTGGTTAAAGAAGGCACCGTCGAGGGACATTTCCCCTCTGATGGTGGCTTTGTACGCTTCACTGGTACGGTGGATGCTGTGGGGCAGATGACCTTCAACTGGAATGGTGGCGCCAGCACTGGTACTGGCAGCATCATCGATGGAGCTGCTACCGGAACCTACACAACTGGAAGCGATTCGGGCCAGTGGTCGGCAGCTAAGGCCCTGTGAGAGAGCATACCAACCGAAGCTGATTCCTCATATATCCCCTGTTTGCATACTTCCTTTTCGGATCCCACACTGGTCAATGGTTATTCTTCGTAAATGGCTAATTCTATGGAATAGGCATTGGAATCATGCTGAGCACAATTGTGGAATGGGCAGCCACTCTGGTGGAGCTGATTGGGGTGGCAATAATCCTGTTGGGTGGCTTGTACACAGTAGGCAGTATGGTGGTGTTAAAAAGGCTGCATCAACAGTGGTATGAGCATATTCGTACCTCTCTGGGCAATTTCATTTTGTTGGGGCTGGAGTTTCTGGTTGGTGCAGATATTATCAGAACCGTTGCCACCCGGCCAACGTTTACTGGGTTGGGCATGCTTGCGCTGATTGTTTTGATTCGTACCTTCTTGAGCTTTGCATTACAGATGGAGATCACTGGTAAGTGGCCATGGAACCAAGGCAACGGCGGAGGCGTGGTGATCTAGGGCTGTGGTGTGGACTGGTGATGTGATATAATGTGCTGGTGTGTGCCAGTGCGCCGGTGCGTCCAGCCTCCTTCCTGCGCTGAATGTTCCTCTGGGGTCCATATTTAGTTTCACAATTTACAAAAAAGTCGGCACACTGGTATGGTTTAAAAACCCGATCAATAACTTGAAACTTAGCGGTGTGCAGGATCATGTGGCAATCGCATACTTTAGACAGAATGGAGGAGACTGGAGCCGTCAGGGTCTGGAGCTTGTTCAATTTGTCAGCGGCGTTGTGTGCATTGGTGCTGGGCGGGGTGCTGGGCGGGGTGCTCGGGGGTGGATGCACTACTGGAGGGGGCGATTTGGTTGGTGATGCGGGTGCTGACGAGGATCTTGCCAACCAGGGTGAGTTTTGTACGGAAGACAAGGAGTGCAGGGGCAGCCTGTTGTGTGTGGACTGGATTTGTGCTGGTTCCGGGACGGGCAGTGGGGATGCAGGCAACAGTGAGCAGTGTCTGTCTGGAATGACCCGTTGCGATGATGGTTCTTGCCGGAATCTGCAGGGCGATCAGCTGAATTGTGGTTTTTGCGGTAATGTATGTGCCTATGGTGCTCTCTGCAAGGCAGGCATGTGCCATATTCCGGTGACCAGCGTCACCCTTGAGCGGCATGAGTTGATAATGACCGTTGGCCAATCTATTCCACTTATTGCTCGTGTGGAGCCAGTCAATGCGGATGATACTCGACTGCAGTGGCAATCCAATAGTCCAGGCGTAGTAGCAGTGGACGGAAACGGGTTGGTGACAGGTTTGCAGGTCGGGGTTGCAATGGTGACCGTCACCACCGTTGATGGGGGGATAACGGATTCTATTTTGATTACTGTTGAAATCCCCGTGACCGGTATCTCTCTGGAGCCTGAGGTGCTGCTGGTGCCCAGGGGCGGCAGAATGCAGATTGTAGCTACAGTTACCCCACCAGAAGCTACCAACAAAAGGGTCAACTGGGTGTCGAGCAATCCGTCCGTGGCTGCTGTGGATGGTGCCGGTTTCGTATCTGGCATCTCAGCAGGAGAGGTGCTTGTTGAAGCCTCCACTGTGGTGGGAGGTTTTCTGGCATTTGCGTCGGTAACTGTGCTGGGAACATGGGATGATAACCTGTCCGGGTTGCGGTGGACTGATCCCCCCATGGAATCTGGGGCCACCTGGCTCGATGCCATGACCTATTGTAGCTCTCTGCAACTTGACGGTAATGCCAACTGGCGGGTTCCCACAGTGGATGAGTTGCGCACCTTGATTGTGGGGTGTCCTGCCACCATGACTGGGGGCACATGTAATGCGTCACAGAGTGGATGTGTGGATTGGAATTGCCTCAGCGGAACTTGCGCTGGGTGCCCGGAGGGGGTGGGACCGGTCAATGGCTGCTACTGGTCTGCACAGCTCCAAGGCTTGTGCGGGTGGTTCTGGTCATCAACTGAGACATCAAATGGGTTTGCCTTTGGGGTAGATTTTTTCTCTGGCCAAGTGAATTTTGGCAGCAAGGAGCAGATGGCGGGTGTTCGTTGTGTGCAGCGGTAGAGAGGGGGTAAGGGGCAAGGCAGTGGGGGCTATGAGCTCTAGCGCCAATCGGCTGTAGGGGCACGGCATGCCGCATCTATGTTCGGTTAAGCTTCAATTCCATGCCACCAAGCCCTCATTCCCCAATACCTCCCTCCTAACACCTAAGGGGCACGGCATGCCGTATGTGTGTTCGGTTAAGCTTCAAATTTATGCTACCAA
>CAYZFJ010000087.1:0-14177 GCA_964477705.1 uncultured Myxococcia bacterium
GTATGTCTTACCCTTGTCTGATTGTGGGCCCAGGTCATGGTGAAGGCTCAATCCGGTTAGGGTCAGATAACCTTCGACTCAGTGTGGGGGATGGTCGATTCAAACTCAGTATTCAAAAAGAGATTGGGGCAATCGCCCAGGGAGATGTCACATTAACCAGTCTGCTCTATAGTCAGGCCGGAGTAGTACTACGCAACGCCAGGTACAGACAGCATGAAGGCCAGGGGGTGAGCAAGGCTGGCGGTGGCAATGGTGGTGTTCTCCCTGCAGGCGCTTCCCCGTGGAATGGCAATTTAAGCACCTCTATGGTTGCAGTTCTCCCAGGTGGAGACTGCCGCTCTGCAGTATCCACCCCACAGACATGCCTCTTTCTCCTTAATCCCGAGTTAGAATTGGCGAGGTCGAGTCTCAGGGAAAATAATGGCGGTGAGGCTGAGGGAGCCCCTGCGGAGGTTGTCTCAGAGCTAAGTAATGATGACGCTGCATCACCAAAAGCCAATAAGACCAGCAGTCCTGATGTTGCCCATGTTGCCCAACTTGCTGACCTGCCCCCATCAGCAGTGTCAGCCAACAAGCCCTCCTTCTCCTGCCCTCAACAGCAGGTCCGCCTTGTTGCCGACGCACTCCGCTCCTTTGTGCCAGAAGGCTGGCATATAAAGTTCGCCCGGGGACGCATCGCCAGTATCAGCGGATTGGCAAGTCAAAACAGCCAACTCTGGCTCCCTGTATTTGCTAGCAACTTGAATGGCAGCTTCGGCAGGGAGAGCCAGGTTATAGAGCTGGAGAGCGTGTTGCCTGCTGCCTTCGCTGCGGTTGCCTCCTCACGGATGGTGGAGTGGGAATGGGAGGGAGAGCAGGGGATGGGGTCAGGGGAACAAGTCGTGAAGGGAGACGCTCTCTTGGCCAGAGCAGAGACGCTTGGAAATTCTGATTCAGGTAGAGTAGCTGTGGTTAGAGCAAGTGGTGATGTCGGTAGGGGTGAAGATGCTGCTGCTATTCCCCAGGCCAGCATTCGCTTAAGGCTGGATTTAGCTAAAAACCAGTCAACCGGTAATGCCACTACATTATTAGTAAACATTAACCAGGTGGTGCTTGGCCAACTATGGCGAAGCAGGCTCCTGCCTGGACTGGACCAGTTTGAAGACCTCTCTGGGGGCAGCCTCTCTGGAGAGCTTGGTCTTGCAGAGAGAGACGATGGCAAGATCATGTTTCAATGGGATCTAGGGCTCACAGAGCTTACTGTTCTTGGGCGAGTTCTCTCTGACAGACCTGTCTCTCTGCCTCGTGTGGAGCTTGGCGTGGACGGTGTAATGCAGTTCCCGCTGGCACCTTCTGCACAAGTGTCATTGATGCCGTCAATTTCCATAGAGAATCTACTTCTGGAGCTAGGCGGCGGCTTGTCCATGTCCGCATGGGGGACCACAGGTCCGGGCCGAACAGACCGTCCGGAAGAAGAACTGAGCTACTCTTTCCATGTGGGACTTGGCCCTTTGCCCGGTGAAGATATCAAAAACGGGCTCCCTGGTGGGCTGATTCCTGTTCTGTCAAACGCTGACGTGGTCGGCCATACCTGGCTTCGTGGTGAGATCACAGGTAACCGCATTAAGGGCAGAGATAAAATTCATCTCTCCCTTAAGGGGGACAATCTGGCTTCCCTGGAGTTCAAGGGCGGACCAGACGTGAAGAACCTGATTAAGCCATTCCGTCTCCTGGTCCCTGTACGCCCTGGAGGTGAACTGATCCTGGACCTTCGCCCTGGTTCTCCTGATTATGTGGCCATTGATCAAATCCCTGTGATTCTCAAACACGCTGTTGTCATGGCCGAAGACGCTCTCTTTTATAAACATGATGGGCTAGACATGGGGCAGATAGGACAGTCCATGGTTACTAATATCAACCATGGGCGCATTGTCAGAGGAGGGAGTACTATCACACAGCAGTTGGCCAAGAACCTGTTTTTAACCCAGGAGCGCACCATTGCCAGAAAGCTTCAGGAGGTGGTGCTTGCATGGCGTATGGAGAAGGAACTGAGCAAGGATCGCATACTGGAGCTTTATTTGAATGTAATAGAGTGGGGGACCGGCATCTGGGGGCTACCTGCAGCCGCTGCATACTATTTTGATAAGCATCCACAGGAGCTCACCGCTGCAGAGTCATTGCTGCTGGCAGTGTTAATCCCTGATCCTAAAGGCAAATCCCAGAGGCTCGCCCTGAATCAATGCGGGCCTGACCGATTCCTGCACGGCCAGATGATCAATCTGGCGGACCGCCTCTTTCAGGCAGGGTATGTTGATGTGAAGGAGCATGAATCTATGCTTGAGGCGATTGTTGAGCTGCGCTGTGTGGATTATGGGGCAATTGCTGGTTCTTCACTGGGGCGTTGAGTTCTGATAATCAGGCAGGCAGGGACTCCAGGAGCTTCTTCGCTTTGGCAAGCTGCTCCTTTGCTGCTGTCTCACCTTCACCTTCACCTCCACCTTTACCTTCAGCTTCAGCTTCAGCTTCGGTCTTAGTCTTAGTCTTAGTCTTAGCCTTGGCCTTGGACTCAGCGTCAGCTTTCATTTTCTGTTCAATACTGGCAACGAGCCCCTTCGCCCTTGAGGCAAACTTCTGACCTTCATCCGTAAGACCCTTCGCATAGTATGCCTGGGCCAGCTTGACGGAGACAAAGAGCTTCTCACTTCCAGTGGACTGATGGTCAATGGCATGGAGCAGGTCCAGTGCCCGGTCCAGCTTCTTGCCTTCATCTAGATACAATCCTGCCAGAATCCATGCCCCTTCCCGGTCGAATTGCAGTGACCCAGAGTCATTATCAAAACGCCAATAAGCCTTCATCAGGCTCTCCAGGGTGTGGGCACTGTCCTCCTTATGCCCAGCAGCCAGTTGGGCCTTACCCAAAGCATTGAGCACCGCCGCCTTGTTCACCGTGGGGGATATCTCCTCACACTTCAGGGCGTCTTCATACAGAGCGATTGCCCTCTCCCACTGCTCGTTAATAGCGTAGTAATCCCCAAGCCCCTTCATGACCTTGGCGGTACCAGCATGTGCCTTGTGGAGCGACTCCATTACGGAGACCGCCTCAGCCTTCCGGTTGCCGGTTGCCAGCGCCTCTGCATAGCTGAACGTGCCATCGATATGAGCCGGATTCTTACGGTAAAAGCGCTCCAGGTGGGTAATGGCCTGCTCCACATGGTTGCAGAAGAGGTGAGCCCTTCCCAGCTCCAGCGAGATCTCTTCTGTGTCTGGGTGAACCTTGAGAGCTTTCTCCAACAGGGATATGGCCTTCTCTCCCTCGCCTTCGTGGATAGCGATAAAACCAGTGGCGAAGTCATCACCGAGGGTGCGATACAGATCCTGGGTCTCATCGGGCAGGCTGATAAGGTAGATTTCAAATGCAGCGTTCTCACCAAATCCGTCCTCATCATCTATACAATCCAGGCTATCTATACCTCCAGAGCTGTTTGAGCCGTCTGAGCTGTCACCCTCATCGTCCCTGTGGCTGACTTTTTTCGCAGCCCCCAGCCCCCTGTTTTTCACCTGATTGCTGGAGCTCACGGATGAGGCCCCTTGCTTTCGGCCAGGTTTCCCTGCCACCTCTCCACCTCTTCCTTCACGCCCACCGCTACCGCCACCGCCACAGCTACCACACGAAGAGCCACAACCGACAGACCGAGCAAAACTGTAATGAACTTCCCCATCGCTCTGCTCATCCTCCGCTCCTGCCTCCTCATCCTCGCCCTCGCTATCATCCTCACTATCACCCAGGAAATCACCGCCAGGGAATTGGGATGGTATTCCCCTGCTTCCGTCACGATCCAATTGGTCCTGAATGCTGGTTTTTATCTTGGCAACAACTGACTTCTGCTGAGTCCGGAGCTGTTTCATGGCATCCTGGATGTCATTCTTGGTCTGTTCATCTTTAGTCGTCTGCAAGGCAAGGCTGAACAAGCTCTCAGCCTCGTCAAAGTTGGAGCCGATTAGCAGTTCCAGGCCACGATTGAGCTGGTTTCGGGCGAGCAGGTTTTTTGTTTCATCAAGTCTGACCAGAAGCTCTTCCCGGTCCCGGGGATTATCTTTGGCAGCATCGAACCTTCGTAGAGCCTCTTCGTAGTCGCTCTTTGCCAGGCCATATTCTTTACTGTTGAAGTATTTGTTACCCGACTCTGTGTATTTGATGAAGCCCCGTTTAAAGAGGTTATCTAGAAGTCCCATAATTCCTCAATTCTCCTGTTTGCTCATGGCTATAGAGCAGCAGCGGTTCTGTTGCGGGTACCATAATAATATGGCTAATCTGAATAGGCGCCCGAATCGCTCGAAGATCTGTGTGCTCGTGCTGCCTGCATGGCTACCATACCGTTAGTTAAGGCTTGGGGCGTCCCTGAAATTTCTCAAATCAACAAGAATTTAATCGAAGTGGGATAGTAGCGACTATTGTCTTGCTTTGTAAAGAATCGAAGTACTCTTACAATTCGGGGTGGTAGGAGGGAGTGGGGGGCGATAGGGAGGGAGTGGGGGTGGGGTTCCTGTCTTGAATGTGGCTGGTAATGAAGGCCGAGCAGCCCATGGTGTATGGCCTGGTGATTGGTACGCTTCTTTGACACCATCTCTGCTCAATGTAAACTGGTAAACTTCTTGATAAGTTGTGGCGGTATTTTGTTCCGGTTTTAATCAAGTCTTCAGATTGGTAACTGAGACCTAGTGGGAGTCGGATGAATAATATTTTCACTTCCAGGCATGAAGGATCTCTATCAGGAGAGCGGAGAGATGCTGCGATGGGAGAAGGGGTTGCCGACCTGGTAGTTACCGCTGCTTGCTTGAGTGGGGCGGCTGATGGGGGAGCCCTATTTGCCACACTCCCGACCGGAATGTCATTGGCTGCTTCTTATCCCGCCTTCCCTGCCCAATCCAGTCATGTGGTGCCAGACTGGGCAGAGCTGATAAAGCAGCACCGTGAGAAGGGCAATCTAGTTAGAAATGGAGCAGAATCGGTTTGCTTCCTTCTCCTCCACTCTGAAAAGCCATCACCTCTAAGCCTGTGCGCCGTACCTGTACAAAATCAACGGTTCGGGCTTGAGGGTTCGCTTCTTATCTATTGGTACGATAGCTGCCAGGGCGGCCATGCCAATCAGGCTCTACTGGCTCTTACTATCCTTGCAGAGAAGATCGCAGGGATGCTCTGTTCCCCTGATCTTTTCGAAGAAAATCAGGGCCGGTATCGCTGGGAGACCATAGAGGCTTTTGCCGCAGCCATGGAAGCCAAGGATAGCTATACATGGGGCCATTGTGAAAGGGTTGGGCGTTATTCCCACGCCATGGCTGAGGGGCTGGGGTTGACACCCATGGAAGTGGAGCGGGTGAGTCGTGGTGCCCTCCTCCATGATATCGGCAAACTGGCCATCAGCTCCGAGGCTCTGAATAAACTGGGCAGACTGAGCAGGGAAGAGTACAGGATAGTCATGTCTCACCCTGACAAGGGGCGGCGAATCCTCCAGCCTGTGTCTCTGCTCAGGGATATTCTGCCAGAGGTGTATTACCACCATGAGAGGTTCGATGGGGGAGGGTATCCCGAAGGGATCTCGGGAGATAATATTCCTCTGGGAGCAAGAATACTCTCTGTTGCCGATGCATTTGATGCCATGACCTCTGCTCGTTCTTACCGGGAGCCATTCAGCCTTGCCCGGGCGGTGGAAGAGCTGCAGGCATTCTCATCTTCCCAGTTTGATCCCCACATGGTCACAGCTTTTGTTGATGTTTTGCAATCAGGCAAGATTAAACCATGCTCCTTTAGGGGCACGGCCAATCAGTGCTGTATCCAAACTTAGCCATTGTCGAGAGCCATGCTCTTTAGGGGCACGGCCCAGTCCATTGGACCGCCTTTAGTGAGAGCCACGCGCTTGTAGGGGCACGGCATGCCGTGCCCTTCGCCAGCGGTGCCCCCAACCTGCCGGTACACTCCGAGCCCCGAACCATACCCATGCTCATGCCCAGGCCCTTGCACCTTGAACCTTACAGCGGATGCCCCAGCACCTGTACCGTAGTCGAAAAATGGGTCTTGGCCAACTCCAGCAGCACCTGTTCCCCGTGTTGTTTTGCCAATGCACTGGCGGCAGCGAGCACCTTCGGCCCAGCCCCTTTGGGTATCTCCATATCAAACCGCTTGGAGAGCCTATCCATGGCAGTAATGAATGTGAACCGGGCAATAATACTGGCACAGGCAACTGCCGGATCCTCCTCCGCCTTGGGACGCTGATCCAGCCGAACCAGTCTCCCCTTCTTCATCAATGCCCTCTCCAGATAGCTCTTGTCTCCAAATTGGTCAGAGAGCACATAGTTACAGTGCTCTGTCCTCGGGTCCTCGAGCAGGTTCTCCAGAGCACGGGCATGGCCCCAGGCCAGCAACTTGTTCAGGTTGCCAATGGTGGGGTAGATGGCGTTATATCGTTGTGGCCCGATGCTCACCACATTAACAGGAATAGTAGCCATCAGCTGGGGGGCAATCTGCCGGATGCGTTTGTCACCAAGACGTTTGCTGTCTTGCACCCCTAGCAGGGCAAGCACCTCAACCATCCCCCGTGGCACAGCAGCGGCAGCAACAACAAGAGGACCAAAATAGTCCCCTTTTCCTGCTTCATCCGTTCCTATCCATGGGTCTGACAGGGGGAGTGGGTGGGCTGCCAGGGCAGCCGCATAGGGCGAGGGCTCTTCAGGAGTCTGAGCCACAGATATTGCTTGGGCTGCCTTAGTTCCAGCAGATGTTGGGGTACCAGCCAGAGACTGGGAAGGAGCCTGTTTCTGTCCAGCCATTCCCACTCTGGAAGCACCATCGGCCCCCTTAACAGAATAGGGGACAGCCAGGGCGTCAATCATCTTACCTAAATCGGTTGCCCAATCCTGGGCCCCTGCTCCCTGAACCACTATCTTTCCCGACCCGTACAGGGTAATGGTGCAACCCAGCATACGACCACGCCAAACAATCACCCTGCCATCCCCATCATCTAACTGGAACTCATTGGATCGCAGCCATTCAGCAATCGGATTCTGCCATGTTGATATTTCGTTCTTAGGCAGGGTAAAAGTAAAGACAGTGTTGTGGTTGGTGTTTAGATCGCTAATCGTCCCGTCAGGGGTCATGGGGCATCACTCCGGCGTTTCTTGCAGATGGCGGTGAAGGCGGTGAACCTTCATTGGATTCCGCATCTTACACCCATTGCAGATTACTTCCAGAATGAATTGCTCCCAGTTTCCCCTTTGAACCTTACCACCAATACACTGCCGTGCCTTCAAGTTGCAGTAGGAACAAGAGAAACACCCCTTGCCTTCAAAGATGCAGAGGCGAGGGTTGCTCCCCCTCCAATGAGGGAATCGAATAATGGTGCTGGGTTCGGTTCTGTGTCTTGAACGGTGATGGAATGAATGGGGTGGCGGCTCTCCTGATGGAGTCAGATGGCGTGGCGTTCCTGGGCCTGGTCATAAGCGGAGTCATACTCTTCATCGTCCAGATCAGATTCCTGGCTGGAAGCACTGGCAGCAGCCCGCCTGTAAGCACTCCTGGACGTTATGGCAGTCTCCCTCTCTTCATCATCCTGGCATGGCTTAATGATGCCGGCCTGAATAGCAAAGTCCAAAAGCTGCTTGCGCAACAGGCGCCTGCCCCTGAAAAGCCTGGACATGACAGTTCCAACAGGACAGCCGAGTATCGAAGCAATCTCCTTGTAGGAGAACTCCTGAAGATCTGCAAGGATCACCACCATCCTGAACTCGGTCGGGAGAGAGTCGATAGCTTTTTTCACATCGTCTGACAGGAATTGCCCGACAATTCCCTGTTCGGGATCGGCCAGCATCCGGAGGGTCTCTTCGCTATAGAAGTTGTCGTGGATTGGCCCTGATTCAAGATTGGCGCTCAGCACCTCCCGCTCCTTCACCTTTCTCCTGTAATTATTGATAAAGGTATTGGTGAGGATTTTGAACAGCCATGCCCTGCAGTTAGTGCCCTGTTCAAAGCGGTGAAAAAATGTGTAGGCCTTGAGGAATGTATCCTGAACAAGGTCTTCTGCATCTTTCTCGTTTTTGGTCAACCTCAAGGCAGTGCCGAACAGCTCGTTCAGATAGGGGAGTGCGGTCTCTTCAAATTGCCTGCGGTCCTTAGTGTCTCGGAATCTAAGCTTAATCATGTTCTTGTTTCTCTGTGGCCATAAGGCCTGGTGTCTTTGTCTGGCTGCTTATTGCAGACTGTTGACAGAGTGGAACAGTTGCCGTTCCGGTGAATGCTAGCAATTGTCATGCCAATCCGTGTTCGTGGTGCCAAAATGGTGTTTGTGTCCAGTTGCAGGGCTCATCAGAGCATGATGCCGCTCTTGGTGCCCACCGGACTTCTGCAACTTTTGCACCACCGGTAATGTCAAATTGTCATTCAACCGAAGCACTTTTGTCATTAAGGCCCATTCTGGCGGAGTCAATCATGGATCGTTAAGATTTTTTTCATGTAAGTGCCCGTAATCTAATGCTTTTTCATGAATTGTCTTAAATGATGATTATGATGTGCTGTGACCAATGGAAGGCTCACGCTTGGGATGTTCCATGCTGATGCAAGAAGTGCAAAGAAGTGTGGGTTGTGGATGTGGAAGGGTGGAGGGGAAAGGTGGAATGGTGGAACGGTGGGGGGGGGAGGACGGCAACGGTGGGGCGAAGGCATGGAGCGTGGGAAGGTTGGGGTAGGAGGCGGATTGGTATATTTAAGCGCCATCCTGAAACTGACAGGCTCTGATGATGCTCAGGACCATAAAAATCAAGGATGGCAGATGAATTGACCACCTCGTGATCGGCGGAATCTTCGCTTGACTTCAAGTCAGATCCAGCCTAAATTACGCGGGTTCATGGTTACAGAACAAAAATTCAGTATCTCCCAAAGGCTAACCGGTATTTTATATGGATCAACAAGCCCAGAACATTCTTGTTACAATTGAAGATGAGATGCAGAAGTCCTATGTGGACTATGCTATGTCGGTCATCATAGGACGTGCTCTTCCAGACGTGCGCGACGGACTTAAGCCAGTTCACAGGCGGGTCCTGTACGCAATGTACGACCTTAAAAACTCCTGGAACTCATCCTATAAAAAGTCAGCTCGTATCGTTGGTGATGTGATCGGTAAGTATCACCCCCACGGTGACCAGGCTGTCTATGACACCATGGTTCGCATGGCCCAGAATTTTTCCATGCGGTATCCGCTCATTGACGGGCAGGGCAACTTTGGGTCGGTTGATGGTGACCCGGCTGCAGCCATGCGATATACAGAAGTACGCATGGCCAAGCTGGCAAGCGAGCTGCTGGCCGATCTTGACAAGGAAACGGTCAATTTCGGGCCCAACTATGATGATTCGCTCCAGGAGCCTCTCATCCTTCCCACCAAGGTGCCAAACCTCCTGGTAAATGGGACTTCGGGTATTGCGGTCGGCATGGCCACCAACATCCCTCCCCACAACCTTCGTGAGGTGGTGGCTGCAACCATCTATCTGATCGAGAACCCCGACGCTGATGTGGCGGACCTGATGGAGTTCATCCCTGGACCAGACTTCCCAACCGCAGGTCTGATCTTCGGCACAGACGGTATTCGCCAGGCTTATAACACCGGACGTGGGATTATTCAGGTCAGGGCCCGTACCCATGTGGAAGAGATCAACAAGGATCGGGAAGCGATCATCGTTACCGAGTTGCCTTATCAGGTCAACAAAGCCCGGCTGATCGAGAAGATCGCCGAGATGGTTACGGACAAGCGTCTAGATGGTATCTCGGATCTGCGGGACGAGTCGGATCGGGATGGGATGCGTATTGTTATCGAGTTGAAGCGGGATGCATTCCCCGACATTGTGCTCAATCAGCTTTACAAGACCACCCAGCTTCAGGACTCCTTCGGAATCAACATGCTGGCCCTGGTTGGGGGGCAGCCGAGGGTGCTGGGGCTGAAGGAGATCATCACCCACTTCGTTGAACACCGTAAAGAGGTGGTTACCAGGCGCTGCCGCTATGAGCTGCGCAAGGCTGAGGAGAGAGCCCATATCCTGCAGGGGTTGATCATTGCCCTTGATAACATTGATGAAATTATTGCACTCATCAAGAGTGCACCAGGCCCCAAGGAAGCGAAAGCAAGCCTGATGGGGCGGTTCGGTCTGAGTGATGTGCAGGCCCAGGCGATTCTCGATATGCGTCTGCAGCGACTCACCGGACTGGAGCGGGATAAGATCCACGCTGAATTCGACCAGCTCATGGTGGATATCGGCAGGCTCAAGGCCATCTTGGCTGACAAGGCCCTCCTCCTCAATGTGATCGTCGAAGAGCTGAAGTTGCTCACTGAACAGTTCGGTGATGGAAGGCGCACCGAGATAGTTCTCTTCTCTGCATCCATTGATGAAGCTGACCTGATCCCTGAAGAGGATATGGTGGTGACCATCACCAAGGCTGGGTATGTGAAGCGGATCAGCGCTGCGGAGTATCAGGCCCAGCATCGTGGTGGTAAAGGCAAGGCTGGCCTCACCATGAAAGAGGAGGATGTGGTTACTGATTTGTTCGTGGCCTCCACCCACTCTCATATCATGATCTTTACCTCTGCGGGGAGGGTGTTCCTGCTCAAGGTTTATGAGCTTCCCAAAGGAAGCCGTACTGCGAGGGGAAAGGCCATTGTCAACCTGCTGCCCCTGGAAGCCGAGGAGCGGCTGGCTGCCGTTCTGCCTGTGCCCGGGTTGGAAGAGGGCAAGTTTGTCTTCTTTGCCACTGAACAAGGTGTGGTTAAAAAGACTGATTTGATGCTGTTCAAGAATATCCGAGCCAATGGTATCCGTGCCCTGCGGCTGGACGATGATGACAGACTGGTGTGCGCACGCCTGCTGGAGGAAGGGAACCATGTGATCCTGGCTACTGCTGGCGGTATGTTGATCCGGTTTGATCAGGAAGGTGTCAGAGCCATGGGGCGTGACACCAGAGGTGTGCGTGGTATCAGCCTCTTTGATGATGATCGGGTGATTGGCATGGAGGTGGTTGATGATTCTGAGGCCAGTATTCTTACTATCTGTGAAAACGGCTTTGGGAAGCAGACCAAGGTTGGCGAATTTCGCTCTCAGCAGCGGGCCGGTAAGGGGTTGATCTGCATCCGTACAGGTGAACGGAACGGTGATGCTGTTGGTATCCTGCTGGTCTCCGAAGGTGATCAGGCATTTGTGGTCACTGACCGAGGTAAGCTGATCCGGGTCAGGGTTGATGATATCCGGGAGTCCGGGCGGGCCACCATGGGTGTCAAGATTATTAACCTGGATGATGGTGAGAAGGTGGTGACAATCGCCAAGGTGTTTGAGAGCGAGGAGAATACCACTGCCAATGGCGATGTTGAGGGAGGTGGTGACGCTGACGTTGATGCTGACGACGGAGATGGTGGTGGCGACGTGATTGACAAGGACCTAAATTAGTTAATTACATCGCACGATGATGTCTGAGGCCGGAGTGGATTTATTCGCTCCGGCCTTTTTTTTGTGTTGCATGTGATAGTCTATAACAGCTTGAAAGAATGCTCAGTACAGCTTAGATTACTCTGCTCAGTCATCAATCTTTATTGGGTGGCAAATGGCTCTCAGGAGTGGCCAGGTATAGATGCCAGGTTGCGATTGGAGAGGAGAGCCGGCTGTTGGTGAACCTCTTGTTTTTTGGGTCCTCCGTCCGGCAATATCTCTTCAATGGGAAGGCGTTGAATTGAACAGAATTCTACTTAAAAAATTGCTGGCTCCCAATGTATGGCGGCTGGATGTACAAGCACCGGAGATTGCCTGTAATGGTCTGGCTGGCCAATTCGTCATGGTTATGGCTGCCCAGGATGGGGAGCGAATCCCTCTTACCATTGCTGACAGGGATCCTGGGCAGGGCACCATCACCATGGTGGTGCAGGTGGTGGGCAGTACTACTCGGCTGATAGGCGATATGACTGAGGGGGACTGGCTGGCAGGGGTGGCTGGACCGCTCGGTCAGCCTGCTCATGTTGCTAAGGTTGGATGTGTCATTGGTGTGGCTGGTGGAATTGGGGCCGCTCCTCTGCTTCCCATCGCAACCGAGTTCAAGAAGGCAGGCAACAGGGTGATCACAGTGTTGGGCGCTAAGTCCTCCGATATGATCATATTTGAGCAAGAGCTGGGCATGGTCTCGGATAGACTGATTATCTGTACCGATGATGGCTCTAGGGGTGTGCGGGGAATGGTTACTGGGTCGCTCCAGGGTCTGTTGGGGCGGGATGATGGTGGCGGTGGCGGTGGTGGTGGTGGTGGTGGTGCCAACCTTGTGGTAGCTGTCGGGCCGCCTCTGATGATGGAGGCGTGTGCTGAGGTTACCCGTCCTCTTGGAATCAAGACCATGGTCAGCCTTAATCCAATCATGGTGGATGGAACCGGGATGTGTGGTGGATGCAGGGTTACTGTTGGGGGGAGGACCATGTTTACTTGTGTGGACGGTCCAGAATTCGATGGCCACCAGGTGGATTTCGGTGAATTGAGAAGGCGGCTCGGTTTTTATAAGCGTGATGAAAAAGCCGCATCGGATCACATCTGCAGATTGAATCCTGATAGATATTAATTGGTTCACATGTTTGAGTTCAATCTTAGAACAGAACAGCAATGAAACAAGAACAAGCCACCATTAAAAAGGAACGTATACCAAGGCAGTACATGGCTGAACAGGGGCTGTTGGACCGGGTGAGTAATTTTAACGAAGTGCCCCTGGGGTTTACCATTGAACAGGCCCGACTCGAGGCGAGTCGGTGTTTGCAATGCAAGCGTGCAAAATGTATGGAGGCTTGTCCGGTAGGGATTAACATACCCGGGTTCATTGGGCATATCGCCAGAGGTGATTTGGCTGCCGGGTTCGAGGTGCTCAAGGGTGACAATGTTCTGCCGGCCATTTGTGGTCGGGTCTGCCCCCAGGAGGAGCAGTGCGAGAAGGCTTGTATTCTGGGGCGTGGATCTAAGGCGACTGATGAACCGGTAGCTATTGGAGGCCTAGAGAGGTTTCTGGCTGATCACGCTCGGAACTCCTCGGTTGAGAGCGAGGTTATCTCCAGGCTTACCTCTGGCAGGGGCGCTCTCACTGGGAAGAAGGTGGCGGTGGTAGGTAGTGGTCCGGCTGGTCTTACCGTGGCCTGGGATTGTGCCATGGCTGGACACTCAGTTACCATTTTTGAGGCGCTTCACAAGGTGGGTGGGGTTCTTGTATATGGCATACCTGAGTTCAGGCTGCCAAAGAGTATCGTGGCTGCAGAGGCGGCTTCATTACAACGTCTTGGCGTAGAGATTAGAACCGACTTTGTGGTAGGGCGTACAGCCACCGTGGACCAGCTCCTCCAGACCCATGATGCGCTTTTCATCGGCACTGGTGCAGGTCTGCCTCGCTTTATGGAGATCCCCGGTGAAAACCTCAATGGGGTTTATTCTGCTAATGAGTACCTGACCAGAAGCAATCTGATGCAGGCCTACCGTTTTCCCGATGGTTCTCATACGCCTATCGCCAGGGGCGGGAGGGTGGCAGTGGTGGGTGGTGGCAATGTGGCCATGGACGCAGCCAGGACCGCTATTCGCCTTGGGGCTGAAGAGGTTTCTCTTGTCTACAGACGGAGCCGGGTAGAGATGCCTGCTCGCCATGAGGAGATTACCAGGGCTGAAGAAGAAGGCGTCAAATTCAACCTACTTTGTAACCCGGTCAGGTACCTGGCTGATGAGACAGGCAGGGTGGCTGGGGTAGAGTGCAGCCGGATGGAGCTGGGCAAGCCGGATGAGAGCGGGAGGTGTAGCCCAGTGACTGTTCCTGGGGCTAATTTCGAGCTCCCCGTGGATACTGTGGTTGTCGCCATAGGGAATGGCCCTAATCCTCTGGTGCCACAAACCACGCCAGGACTTGGCATTAACCCTCGCAAGGGGACCATAGTAGCTGATCCGGACACATGCAAGACAGATAGAAGGGGTGTATTGGCCGGTGGTGATATTGTGCTTGGGGCTGCCACAGTGATTTTAGCTATGGGTGCTGGACGCAAAGCTGCCCGGGCAATTGACGCTTGGTTGCGTGATGGAATCTGGTGAAGACGACCCAACACCTCCCACGCACCCAATACCTCCCTCCCAACGCCTGTAGGGGCACGGCATGCCGTGCCCTTCGT
>CAYZFJ010000088.1:0-14166 GCA_964477705.1 uncultured Myxococcia bacterium
GGCCCAACTACTCCGTCTACAGCGCCCCAATCCACCGCCACACCCGCCCTCTCTGGGCCGCACCCCCATAAAGAGCCATCTCCCAAGCAGGAGATGATGAAGATTATGGGCATCCTCATCCGGCGAGCCTGGGTGGCTATCATAGTTCTCATCATCACCATGGCGGTCGGCATATTGGTAACATGGCGCCAGACTCCCATCTATCAGGCAAAAGCCACAGTGATCATTGATACCCGCTCTCCACAGATCCTCTCGGATATCAGAGAAGTGGTAGACCTGGGAACAGGCAATTACTGGTCCAACCTGGAATACTTTGAAACCCAGTACAAGGTCATCAACAGTCGAAGGATTGCTCTCCTGGTTGCAGAGAAAGAAAACCTGGCCCGGGATCTGGATTTCCTGGGGTTAGCAGGACTCAATGACAAGGAGAAGCTGGCGGCAGCACTGGAAACAGTCGATCCAGTGAAGATACTCCTCAACCAGATTCAGGTGATACCCCAGAAGGGCAGCCGTGTGGTATCCATAGCCATCAAAGATAACAACCCTGAACGGGCCCGTCGCCTAGCCAATGCGTGGGCAGATGCGTATATCAAGAGCAACATGGATGAGCGCACGCTCACAACCATTGACGCATCCGAGACCTTGGCCATACAGTTTGAGGAGTTACAGAAGAAGCTGGCCGATAGTGAAGAGGCCCTCTTTAGATTCAAGGAGAAAAACCAGATCCTGGATGCCTCTTTTGAAGAGAAGCAGAGCCTTACCACCAAGAAACTCCATAACTTCACCGAAGCCCTTAACAAGCTGGAGGGAGACAAGATCCGGCTGAGGGCACGTCTGAACAGCCTGAAGGCTCTCTACAATCAGCCTGATGCTGAGCGAACCCTGGACGGATTACTTGAAAATACTGTACTCAAGCAGCTCAGACAATCCCAGGCCGAGCTGACCACTACCCGCTCCGAATTACTCACCCGATACATGCCCGACCATCCCTCGGTTCGAGCTGTTGACGCTCAACTGAAGCAGATTCGACAAGAGATGGACAGAGAACTTGAATCGGTAATTCGCAGCCTGGAATCGGAATTTGAAGCTCTAACCGAGACAGAGACAGGGTTCAGCAACACCCTGGATACGATCAAACAGGAAGCCCAGGCTCTGGCATATCATGAGATTGCCTACAAGCGGCTGGCCAGGGAAGAAGATATCAACCGCAAGCTGTTTGAGACCGTACTGAACAGATTAAAGGAGACTGGGTTATCCAGCGAAATCGGCGCCAATAACGTGCGCGTTCTGGACTACGCCCTAGCTCCATCCACCCCCATCTCGCCCAACAAGAGCCGTAATATACTGCTCACTTTTCTGGTAGGGCTCATGGGGGGCATTGGGCTCGCATTTCTCATCGATATTCTAGACAACACCATCAAAGTTCCCGAGGACAGCGAAGACCTGGGGGTTGCATTCCTTGGGGTTATCCCGGCAATTAAAGATTCATCATCACAGGATCGGAACCGACACCGACCAGAGACCGACCTGCACATCATCCAGAAACCCAGATCCAGTGTGGCAGAATGCTTCAGAACCGTACGCACAAACCTCACCTTTATGGCAACAGAGCAGGAATTCACGCGGTTGATGATCACCTCCGCCTCACCCAAAGAGGGCAAGTCCTTTGTGGCAACCAACCTGGCCATCACCATGGCGGCAGGAGGCAGAAAGGTAGTGCTCATCGACTCAGACATGCGGCGCCCAAGGCAGCACACCATTCTCAATCTGCCTCGGAATGTAGGAATCACTAACGTGATAGCAGGCAATTATAGACTGGATCAGGTGATCCAGAAAACCATTCAACCAGGTCTGGACTTCATAGCATCCGGGCCTATTCCGCCCAACCCGGCTGAGTTGCTCCACTCCCGCAAATTCAGCAACATGCTCGATGAATTGTCCACCCAATACGATATGATCATCCTGGATTCACCACCGGTTCTCGCTGTTACTGATGCACTGATTACCGGAAATATGGTTGATGGGACCATATTTGTAACCAGGAGCAGGAATACCACCAGAGAGCTAGCCAAGCGGGCGATTCAGCAGCTTATGGACGTGGGAGCCCCCGTTCTTGGCGTACTCCTGAACGGATTCGACGCTTCAGACAAATCCTATGGCTACTACCACTACCAATATCAACGCTACGGTGAGTATTATACTGACGACGATCCAGAGATCCATTCACATATACATAAACAGGAAAAGCACAGTTGAAGAGTAAAACCAGGAGCCATCAATGTGAGAGAATAGAACCTTCCCTTCCTGTGATGATCTCCATGAATACGAAAACCAGATTGTTACACATTCTGCATTTGCATATGTATCTACAACGGCACATGCTCACACATAAGCCGTCAAATCAGGAACCTGTACCTGGGGGACCAAGATTCGCCCGTTTGCTTGTACTTTTGGTTGTTCTGGCCATTAGCAGCGGAGGACTGGGGCTGATTTCAACAGGGTGCGCCCACATCGGAAAAAACAACAAGCAGGTCGGAACTGAAACAACAGAACAAATCGACATGGATCCCCTCCGAGTGGTAGCTAGAACCGGTCCGGATGGGGTTCAAATCGAGTCATACGATGCAAGGGATCTCTTTAACAGAGCCAGTGAGGCATTCACCCGGAAGCAATTCTCTGATGCGGTGGAGCTGTATGGTATTTTGCTGCGGGAGTTCCCAGACCATACCCTTGCGGTATCAGCCCGCTACAACAAGGGGCTGGCCCATGAAGAGCTGGGACAGGTGAATGAGGCAGCCGCTGAATACCGAACCATCCTGTCAGGTAATCAGGTTACCAATCAGGATGAGATCGACAGTTGCTTCAGACTGGTCCATTGCCTGGAGCAAACCGAACACTGGGACCAGATTGAGCAGGTTCTGCAGGCGCTCCTAGATAAGGAGATTCTGAACGAGGAAGACCGCCTGGACGCAATGGTGAAGCTTGGCAACAGCTTCAGGGAACAGGGCCGGCTGGACCAAGCTGAGAAGCAGTACCATACCGTCCTCAACTATAAAGAACAGAATCCACCCAAACCCCTGGTCAGAAGCATAGCTTATGAGGCTAGGGCTCAGTTTGGCTTGGCAGAAGTGGACCGAATCCGTTTTGAACAACACCCCCTCCGTCTACCCCAGGAAATAATGGAGACAGACCTACAGGATAAAGCCCGGTATTTTCTCCGTGCCCAGTCCGGATATTTTAAGACTATGGCCTTCCAGGATACAGAAATGGCGCTGGCAGCCGGGTTCAGGTTGGGATACATCTTTGAAGTCTTCTACGATCAGCTCATTGCAGCCCCAGTACCCGACGATTTGACCGAAGAAGAGGTGGTGGTTTACTACGATGAGCTGCGCAAAACCATCCGTCCCCTTGTGGAGAAGTCAGTCTTTGTATATCAGAGAAGCATTGCCCTGAGTCAGAGGTGGAGCCGTAACAATCAGTGGCTTAAGGAAGCAGAAGAGAGGCTGGCCCGGCTACGGTCGCTGCTGGACCAGGTAGACAGGGGCGATGAAGCCACCACCGGTCAGCAGGATGGCAACGGCCGCACCGAGAAAGGTAGCTCTTCTGCTTCACCCAACGCTTCCATACCTCGATCCCAGGCCTCACCCATGGAAGGTGATGAAACAGAAAGCAGCACCTGAAAAACTTACCAGATTCCTGGATAGACATGCTCCCGAACCGGGACCTGCTCGCATCCGTCTGGAAAGAATTCTCCACAGTGTTCAGTACGCTGGACTGGCTACAAGCGTTCTTGATAATCAGGGGGGGCTCGGCTGGCGACTCACCACGCTGGCGGCCTTCTCACCCCACCTTACAGCTATTCTGGTTCGCCACCCTGAATGGATATCATCAATCCTGCTGGCAGATGACCTGAGCACCCCTCGCACCGCAGACCAACTGTCATTTCTCATGGAGGAAGGCATCTCCCATGTAACCACCCCCGAGGAACTACAAGGGCAATTGGGCCGATTCAAGGCAATGGAGTCCCTGCGTATAGCTGCACGAGAGTTGCTGCTGGGAGCCGATGTGGCTGAGACCGGGCCCGAGTTAAGCCACATGGCCTCATCTATTATTGAGGGTACAGTCAGATGGTGGTTCAGCAGGCTATTCAAAAGCGGTGGAGATCGAGCCTGGGAGTTTTCGTGGCAATCAGACTATGTTGAGGATTTCTGTGTAATCGGGATGGGAAAGCTGGGTGGTCTGGAGCTGAACTATTCAAGCGATGTGGATTTAATCTATATCTGCAACAGTAATGGTGGCAGCAGTGGCAGCAGCGGCAGCACTGCCTTCAGTGGTGGCCACAGCGGCGACAACAGCGGCGGTCTGATCTCCATGAAGAACCCCGACCGTCCAGGCAAACTGTCCAGCCAGAACCGGGGGCTGGGATGGGTACAGGGACCATGGAGCCACCAACTGTTCACCAAACTGGCCCAGGCGGTCACCAACACCCTGGGCCAAGTTACCGAAGAGGGGCAACTCTTCAGAGTAGACTTGCGATTGCGGCCCGAGGGTAGATCCGGCCCATTAGTCAACACCCTGGAGTCTATGGAAACATATTATGAAACTTGGGGCCAGGCTTGGGAACGGGCAGCAATCCTCCGTTCTCGCCCCGTGGCAGGAGACATGAGCCTTGGACTGAAATTCGAGGAGCTTCTGGAACCTTTTGTATTCAAGCGCCACCTGGACCCAGGCGCCCTGGACGAGGTGATGGCACTGGCTCACAACGCCCAATCCAGCACCAACATGGGCCTGCATAACCGCAGCAATAATAATGGCGGTGTAAGCGGCGCCTGCGGCAAAAGAGATGAACTAATTGGGCCCGGCTTTAATCTCAAACACGGCAACGGGGGAATCAGACAAGCCGAATTGGTTGTCCAAGCCTATCAGCTGCTCTTTGGAGGTAAACGCAAATCCCTGCGGTGCAAGCCCACCATGGATGCAGCAAGAGCATGTGTGGTTGAGGGGTTTCTCGACCCGGTTGAGGGCGAGGCGCTCTGCTGTGCCTACAGTCACCTGCGCAAACTGGAGCATAGGGTGCAGATGGTGGCTGATATGCAGACCCATTCCCTCCCCATCACCTCCCAGGCCCTAACAGCCCTAGCACAAAGCCTGCAACAACAATCAGGAGGAGAGGATACTCCACCCCATTCCCAGGTTCAAAGAATGCTCTCTCAGTTGACCAGCCACACAGAGGCAGTGAGCAACCTTTTCAACAAGCTCTTTGGAGAGATGCTCCCGGGAATTCACCAGAATGAGCACCACCATTATCGAGCCAGACCCAGTGCACCAAGGCAGAAGAACAGGTGGGAGATCCGGTCTGCCATCAGCGATACCAGTTCCAGTGAAAAGACGAACCAGCCCCTTAGTGAATCTGGCCTGCTCTTGCCAGCGGCAGGTCCGGATGGCCATGCCCCAGCAGAAACAGTGGGCCACCAGGGGCAACCCAGCATTCTACTGCCCGCAAACATATCATCCGGAAGGGGTAAAACAGGCGCAGAACTCTGGGCAGAGCTTAATCCTGCCATGGGAAACGACGACCACCCCATGGTGGTCCAACTGCTCAATGAGGCTGGCTTCACCAACTCAACCCAGGCTTCCGAATTGCTGACAGCCATATACGACCGACCTGGAACACCGTTTTCCCCCATCGGTCGACACCGGTATCCCCAGTTGGCAAGCCTGATCCTAGACGCCATTCTGCAGAGCCCTGATCCTGACCTTGCAATATTTCACATGGCCAACTTCACCCAGAGCCTGCGAGGCAGAGAAGGCTACTATGGGCTGCTTGCCTCCCAGGAGAACCTGATCAGGGCCATGACCATGCTCTTCGGCACCAGTGACTACCTGGCAACCTGCATTACCAGACACCCGGACCTGCTGGATGCCCTTGCCCCCCAGTCCAATGGGGCCATCCCCAGGTTGGGCAGGATGGGGGTTGATGCTACCCTCTCTGAGCTGCTCCAGTCTATTGGTGCCGACGCCGGGAGCGGAAGAATGGGCAACAGCAATGACAACGGGAATAGCAGTGCGGATGGCTATGGCAACCGTTTCGGCCTGGTTCAGGATGAGGATATTCTGACCCTGCTGCACAGATTCAAGATGGAGCAGAACCTGCGAATCGGGCTGGCCGATGTATGGGGTGCCCTTGATGTTCCAGGAGTAGAATCGGAGCTGACCCATGTGGCTGATGCCTGTATAGGGGTAATCCTGGATCTGGCTCGCCGACATACGGTAAGACGATGGATAGCAGGCAATCCTGGCGGGAATTCACTGGCACCTAACCCCAATGGAACCACTCCGGCATCATTAAAAAAAACTGCCACCATGCAGCCCAGATTCAGCATTCTGGCCATGGGAAGCTTCGGTGCTGGCGAGCTGGGCTACGGCTCTGACCTTGACATGATCTTTATTCATGACGGAATCCCAATATCCTCAGACAAATCTAAAGAAATAGCCGACCATCACATCCAGCCCCAACGCGGACAGGTGACTACGGCTGAATTCAGCACCAGGCTGGCCCAACGGATTCTGTTCTATCTGGATTGCCCATCTGTAGATGGCCCCCTGTACCGCACAGACACAGAGCTGCGCCCTTCGGGGAGACAGGGAACACTGGTGAGCTCCTTCCCTTCTTTCAGTGACTATCATGCCTCCCATTCGTGGGCTTTCGAAAAACTGGCTCTGATTAGAGCCCGCGCCATGGGTGGAGACCCCACCTTAGGGAACAAGCTGACTGCGTTCATAAAGATACTACTGGAGAGATGGAATCCCGCCCCGGAAACCTTAGAAAAGCATGTGAAAGAGATCATGACCAGGATTGGGGCAGAACCTGGCATCACCGGGTTAGATGCGAAGAACCAGTGGGATTTGAAGAGAAGCACTGGTGGGTTGCTCAGCTTGACCCTGGCCACCCAGATTCTGCAGGTACGGAACTGGGCCACCATACCCGCAGTAAGGATTCCAGGGATTGTAGAAAGCCTGTCTATCCTGATGGAGCAGGGTCGTCTTCCCAGAGAGCTTGGAGAACCTGCAATTAATGCCTACCGGCTATTTCGATCCCTGGAGCTGAGATTGAGGATTTACCAGAACAGACCCGATACTGTTCTCAAATTGGGAGAAAAGAACCTAAACAGGTTGGCAAGAAGAGCAGGAGTGACTGGCAGCAATTCAGGACGGAGACTGGAGAACCTGGTGTTTGAATCGAGAGAAGCAGTCCAGGCTCTCTTTCACTACGCCGTCTCTACGAGTTCGTAGGCGGCTCTGTAAATCTGTGATTTACCCCTGAAGGATTGGATTCAGCTTGAGAGCAAGGGCAATCTGTCCAGAAATTTTCAACCGCTGTGAGGTAAAGAGCTCAAAGCCGGTCACTTTCCCCTCGACCAAAGCCATCAAGTCTTCGCTATTCAGCTTCAGGGTACATTTAGCCCCTTCGTTAGCTCCCACGCTGATCCAGTCAGAGTCCCGGGTAAAGTCAATAGTCCAGACACCGCCATTATCTCCGCTCACTTCGAGCTGACAAATAGCGTTAATTGTCTTGGCCAGTTGGGGCTTTTCAGTCAACTTACCACCAATACTTTTTTGTAATAGCTTATAAATATCCATATGTATGCACCTTTGCTTTATAAAGTTGAAACGCAAAACCAAGATAACATGGGGAATTGCAGTTGAAACTGCCCAAAAACGCCAACGCAACTATCACCACAACAACCGGACAGCAGCCGAAAATCAATCCAAACCAGGAATCTGCTAAGATTCAGCAGGCCCACAATAAGTATGAAATCTTATCATAGTCCACATCAGAGACCTATTCTGACATTACCAAATCTGATGGTCAATCTGTTTCAACAATAGATTCCTGAAAGATAGGTAATCGAATTGTAAAAATAGTACCTTCCCCCTCCCGACTGGTAACACGGATATCACCTTTGTGGGCATTGACTACCTTACGAACAATAAAAAGCCCGAACCCTGCCCCCTCCTTACCAGTAGCGACAGCATTACAACAGCGAAAATATTTGTTGAATATGGAATTCATTTCAGAAACAGGGATGCCGATTCCCTTATCTTCAACAGTGATCTCCACTGTGTTATCAATATTATCTGGCAGATTAATCCTAAGGCAAACTGCCGTATTCAATGGGGAATACTTAATGGCATTCTCAAGCAGGTTGATCAAGACCTGCTGAATACCCTCGCAATCCCATATGCCTGGCAGATAAGGAGGTAAATCTTGAATAATACGTCTTTCACCTGAAAGGTCCTGAACGTATCGCACTGCAGTATTGGCAATATCGCACAGATTGGCCAGCTCCATCTTGTGGGCTGAACAACGGTCCCCCCCAACCTTGGCCCTATTAAATAAACCGTGCTCAGCCAACCGCTTAACCATAAACTGAATCTTTCTTGCCTGCCTGCCAAGTACCTCGGCTGACTGGATGCAGGTTAGACACTCAGCTTGCTTCTTGGCTTTCCTGGAGAGAATATCAGCCTGACTAATCAACACTGTGACAGGATTCTTAATATCGTGACAAAACCCATTTATATCATCTGATATTTCAGACAAATCGAGCATTGATGGTATGTCAGATACAAACTCTGACAACTTCAATGTAAGCGAAGTCAAGTTATGAATTATCACTATCACTTCTCTAGGTAACTTGATAGTATCAACAGAATCGGAAGCGACAGATTGATTCCCTGCTGCCATGGCACTGTGTGATCTGCCTCCTGCTGTCTCTTGCCCTGAACCATACTGAAAAACAGGCTGATCCAAATGCTCTAGACCCCTGACTACAACCGAATCCAAGTCCGAACCCGAACCAACCGGTTCAGAACCAAGCGAACCAGCTGGCGCAGCTCCCACAATCATTGGTGTAGAGAAGCAAGATACATAAAAAATGTATCTTTGGTGCTCAAACTCTCCAGAAACCACTCCCCCTGCTAAACGGGCTCCACAGACTACCACCTGGGACGTAAAACGACAGATAGCTTCACCTAAATCTTCTGAGGTCCAGCTATCTTTGCTATTAAGATAAATTTCCTGGGGGCTCGCCTCTCCCGGTATTAATTTTTCAGATAACTTTAAGTATGGGAGAAAAGCTGGACTGGCCCATGATAATTGGTATTGGGGTGGGCCGGTAAAAACTGCTGCCGCACAATCATCCATACCTTTATCCAGACGGGACCTATTACGATAACTCCATTTAGCAACAGGAGGGTTTGTAGTCAGCGTGAGATTTGGGACATCTGCTACGATCTCTTCACCTCCTTGAGACGCAACTTTCCACAAACCGCTGGCAAGAGGATTTTCTCCGGGAGAATTGAATCCGGAGTTGCGAGCTAAACCTTCTTTACCACTGAAGAAACTGTCACTTTCACTTTTGTTTCCACTACCAGCCTTAATACTAGAAAAGGAGGCAGTATCATTACTTACAGAAGCAGTTGAATCGCTACCAATCGCATGACGGCTATTGCAATCTTCTTCCATTTTTCATGCCCCTTGTCGAATAAACAAAATGGCTGATGCATATTAACAAGCAATTGCTAGAAAAGTGAAATCAAAACCGTCTGCAGATGGCAGGTCATTTTCGTCATACTCAGGAATTGAGTATTTATTTTTCAGTTTAGAGAAGGCCTCAACGACAATCTCCAGATCTTCCCTTTTGTGCGAAGCCATATAGCTGGTACGAATCATGGCTCGCCCATAAGGAACTGCCGGGAAAACCACTGGAGTTGCGAAAACACCCAAGTCTAGTAAATCTTTGCACATCCTGAAAGCGAGGCTTTCGGAACCCACAAAAATAGGAATGATAGGAGTCATGGAGTTGAAGGTACAAAACCCTAGGGAGGCAAATGCTTCCCTGATGAATGTTACATTTTCCCAGAGATTGGTCTGATGCGAGTTGTCAGTTTCCATAACATTCAAGGCTGCCAGAACAGTTTCAACACAAGACGGGGGAAGGGCGGCAGAGAATATCATGGTACGGGCTTTATGTTTGAGGTAATCAATTACCTGCTTTTCACCTGCCACAAAACCACCAACAGAAGCTAGAGACTTACTGAAAGTTCCAAAAATTAGATCAATATGTTCTGTAACACCATGATGATCCGCAGTGCCTCGACCATTTTTACCCAAAACACCAATTCCATGGGCATCATCAACATAGATCTTGAACCCATTTTTCTTTTTCAGTTCCACAATTTCAGGCAGTCTGGCAATAGAACCAGTCATGGAAAATACACCATCCGTGACCAGCAGATCTGAGTCATCTGCTTTTTCTGCTGCCAGTAAATCGCCTAAAGCAGCAACGTTATTGTGGGGATAAATCACTTTCCTGATCTTCGACGCTTTCATTCCCTCTATGAGGCTGGCATGGTTCTCCTCATCGGAAAACACCATGGATGAATCACAATCATCACCGAGAGCTTCCAGAGTTCCCAAATTAGCCAAAAATCCCGAACTGAACACCAGGGCCGCTTCTTTGCCCACGAAAGCAGCTAATCGTTCTTCCAGTTCTTCATGGATATCAAGATTCCCATTTAGAAAACGGGAACCAGTGCATCCTGTCCCATATTTGTCAATTGCTGACTTGGCGGCTTCTATAATGGCAGGATGATGGGTAAGCCCAAGGTAATTATTGCTGCCAGTCATAATGACCGACTTACCATCGATGGACACCCTTGGTCCTTCGCTTCCGGTTATCTTCTTGAAATACGGATATAACCCCAACGCCTGCACAAGTTGTGGTTCATCGTAATTGTAACACTTGTCAAAAATACCCATAAAGGATGACCTCCATTCCTCAAACTATTTAGCTGCCCCATCGGTACAGACAATGCAGCTTACGCCACCCCGAATTATCTATATCGCCAAAGACGTGTGCATGTATAAGACCATTCTAATGAAAATGCACTAAGACCGAAAACACCTTGCTTTGGCACGTTTGGCTAAGATACTGCTTTTTGGGCAAGAACAATAGTCCATAAAGCTATTGAATTGGATTTAAAAAATGAATCCCGTTCAACATGTTCTGTATTTCACAAAAAAAACGTACAGATTGGAAAATGGTATCGGGCCGGACAGAATTCAAGAACTAGTGGAATGCTTGAACCAGACAATCAACCCAGAATAGAAGATGAAGGACCATTACGAGCTAATGCAGAGAGAATAAATTGAGCGTACTCATCAAGGAATGAACCCATGCTTTGACCGATCAGGAGCCGGTTGCGCCCTTCACCGAGGATTTGTGCCACACCCAGCAGTTGAGCCCAGAGAATAAAACAGAGCTCATCCAGATTCCAGTCGCTGGCAACCACGCCAAATTTTTGCTGAGTCTCAAAATAAGCAACCATCCTGGCGAAGATGTCTACCTGTATGCGCTGCAGAGTCACCTCATGGGCCCGAGAGATGGCCATCTCTTTGTTGCCTAGATAGTGGTTTTTCAGAGCGTCGAAATATACTCCGTACTCCCCATATATACCGATAAGATTCTCAAGCAGGATAACCAGTTCAGCCCTGCCCATCGGTTGATCAAATCGAAAGCCCTCACTGAGCACCATATCCATCTTTTCACTGCCAACGATTGCCAGTGCAGCAAATATATCTTCTTTGCTCTTAAAATACAGATACAGCGCTCCAGTACTCAGTTCGCAACGACGCGCCACATCAATCATTTTAACTTTCAAGAACCCATATTCAGCAAAAAGGGCTGATGCTGCCTCCAGAATTGCCTGGCGACGCTGGCTCTTCTCTCTTTCCCTGCGTTCTGATACTCCCAACTGACTCTCCACTAAGTCTGTCCCCCCTCTGAGATGCTCATTCATACAAAAAGCCCCGCCGGCCACATATTAATACAGTGCAACCGACGGGGCCATGATTATCCTTATTGTTCACTTCAACCATCACTCTCAGATCAACTATTAGTTGCCTTGAGCTGGGTCAACAGGAACTCATACCGCTCCTTGAATCCCTGATAGGATGTCTTACCCCGCTCCTCCTCCATAATCTTCTCAACAGGGCCTATGCAGCGCTGGTCACACACTGAAGGGAGAACGTCAAGGGAGGCATTGCGCACATTCATGTCATCTGCTCGGATAGCATCAAGCAGAGCATCCAGAGCCATGGGATCCTTGTCCGCCCTACGGCTGAGGAACCAGATTGCCTTCTCTGCAACCTGTGACGGTATCTTGTTATCCTTATCCGTATTCTTGATCTTGCCAATCCAGCACTCCCTGACAGCCTTGCACTCATTGAGGGCATCCAAAACCACCTTACTCTTGGCCAGTTTCTGACCCCATTCAGGTTCGTTCTTGTAGGACTCAAGCATGGGCAGCTTCTCAAGAGCAGGGAGCATCTTCTCTATAGCAGGCACATCCTCGATCTCGGCCAATTGGACCAGATAAGTCATGTAATCCAGCCGAATGATTGGACTCTGGTCTCCGTAGTTATCCTCAATATTAGCTCTCTGGACACCTTTGAGCAGGGCGTTGTATGCGGTTCGGCCACCAATAAAGTTCAGGGCCCAGGGGATCCGGATTCTGCGGATGTAATCTCCCTTGAACAGCCACTGGGAGAGAGGGCCAACTGCGGTCTCGTCACCGATACGGCCAAGGGCGTCAACCGCATTCTGGAACCTGGTGCCCTCAATCATACCCCAGTGCATTTCCTGGGTCGGATCATAGCCCTTGGGAGTCTCGGTTCGCTCAACCAATTGTTTGGTGATTTCAGGAATTGCCTCCTCGTACCTGAGCAGGGAGAGCGCCTTGATGGTTTCAGACTCAATTAAGCCATCAACATATTTGTTCTGCCTGGCAAATTCGTTGATCTCCTGATTGTTTCCCTTCAGGGCATCAAGAACCTGTGCGCCTGCCTCATCACCAAAAGTCATCAGGGCCATGATGCAGTCTTTATAGGCCATACGTCCAAACCGATCCTTGAGAAAGAGTCCCTTAATCAGCTTGGGGATTGCACCGGATGCAGCGGGGGGTCCGATTGCTCCCAGCCCCTGGCATGCAAGAGCGTTCAGGTGAACCCACTGCTTGTTCACATCTCGATCCACAACCTTTTCAAAAACCGGAATGAGTGCAGGATCATTAAACTTAATCAGAGACCTCATTGCGGCGGCCTTGACTTCGTCATTCATTCCGGAATCAAGGATTACCGTGAGATCCTTAATGGTCGTGGGGTTTTTCAGGTCGCCCAGGTAATCAGCGGCTGCGGCGGCCGTGTTCTGCTCAGTCATATCGGAGGTGGCCTTGACCATAACCTTTACAACGTCATCACCGGTGGCCCTCATCAAGATCAGACCATTGATGATGTCAGCACGGGAGCGGCCCTGTTCGTAAATCTGAAGCATCAGAGGCACTGCGACATGCCCCTTTTCTCCCATGGAACTGAGTCTCTTGATGGCGTCCGCACGCCTGGGAGTCTTCAATTCCTTCATCAGAGAATTGGGATCGTTAGGATCACTGGATCCACATCCAATCATTCCCACCAGCAGGGATATACATCCCATGAGAGCTACTATGCGTCTTACTTGCTTCATTTTACGGCTCCCTTCTATTCAAGCCAACTCTTGCAACCTGTTACATGACTGCCGCCAGAGCAACCGCTGAAGAAGCACCTCCGCCATAAGTCGGAAGCATCGAAACCCTGGCACATCAGGCAAAGCTGCAAGTTTACTACATCAATCGCCTACACCAAGCTGTCAGATTCTGATTAAGAAACCAGGAAAACAGCCAATCTTCCCCATGTTATAAAGCGAGCCTAGTCTAGAATTGCATGCCCCTTTCTGTCAACCATTCCCGGCATTTAGTTGCGATTTACCAGTGCAGTTTGCCAATTAGCTCATGCAGAGGGCACAAACTCCCCGTCACTACTGAACAAATGGAGGGACATATCACATCAGTTAACCGTTATAAAAACATGTTAGTATTGCCTTGTGGCGGAATGTTCAACTAGAGTGCCCCATTGGGTAAAGTATGCATGGGTGGCCTGCTAACCAGGCGAAGTACGCAATAAGGTATACGTGTTTTTTTAGACAGATTAATTCCCAAAATTGTTAGGCAGGTTTGGTGCACCGCTAACGAAGGGCACGGCATGCCGTGCCCCTACAGGTGTTGGGAGGG
>CAYZFJ010000089.1:0-13948 GCA_964477705.1 uncultured Myxococcia bacterium
TCAAAGAAACATCATAGGGAGAACATACAAGGGGCACGGCATGCCGTGCCCTTCGCCAGCGGTACACCCAACCTATACTACTCCCCTGAACCCTCACCCCCCCACCGCCCACCTAAAACCTCCCTCCCAACACCTGTAGGGGCACGGCATGCCGTGCCCTTCGCCGCTCGCCCCTGCTGCTGGCGATTGTTGCCAGAGTTCAAAGGGAGCACTACCTTTGCAACTTGCCTCTACAGGTTCCGCTCGACGAGCTTTCGCCCCGATTTGATTGAAATGCCTGCGGCAGTGATTGCCAGTATGGTTTGGGCTATCCCCAGAATTGTAAACGCTCGGCTGAAATCGTCGGGCCGCCCGGGCCTGAACTTCTCAAACCACAGCTCCATAGTGGTTACATTCTGATATTGCTCTTGCAGTACAGTAAAAAGCAGGAGCCAGATGAGAATGGACCACAGGCAGAACGCCAGCCCGAAAGCCAGCCCCTCCCGCTGGAGCACGGCGCTGGAAGCCATGGCTCCCATTCCGGCCAGAACCGTGGTCAGAGAGAGGTAGGCGACCACCATGACCGCCATGGGATAAGCTGTACTGGGTATTGTGTAGGCGAGGGCCCAGTCTGGCCACCTGATAATAAAGTAGGCGTTGGCCAGGCCGTATGTCAGCCCATAGGCGCCAGCCAGAACTGTTGCAAAGCCCAGAGGGCGGAAGCCCTCTACAGATAATCGCCGATTGTTAAGAAGCGCAATAACCGTGCCCATAAACAGGCACCATGCAAGACTGATGGGAATAATGGCCGCCTCCTGTGACACTTGGGCATAGCGAGGTGAGTTTCTTTCACCTGCTTATTTATTATGATCTGACCCAATCCTCTCAATCTGGTCAGCCAGCTCCTCAGGACCCATGATCATGCCCCCCACCCGGCCATAGAAGTGTACAGGCTTGCTCTCGCCTAACACCGCTCGCACATCCTCAACCATTTGACCACAAGAGAGCTCCGACACCAGGACTGATTTAGCCTTGGCCGCTGCGGTCTTAAGGGCCTTATCCGGGAACGGATATAGGGTGACCGGGCGGAAGAGCCCCACCCGCAGCCCCTGCCCTTCAAGCTGATCGATGGCAGTCTTGGCAATGCGGGCTACAGACCCGTAGGCAACAACCAGCACGTCCACATCACCCTGGTCCAGGTTGAACTCCTCGCTCTTCACCTCGCACGCCATGGCTTCATACTTGGCCTGTAGCTTCAGGTTGTGCCGCTCAAGCTCCTCGGGCTGCAGGAACAGGGAATTGACCACATTCTTGGGCCTGCCCACACAACCACTGGTAGCCCAGGTCTTTTCGGGCAGATCCTCAGGCTTGATCTCCTGACGGAACTCCACAGGCTCCATCATCTGCCCAATCAGCCCATCGCCAAGAATCAGAACCGGATTCCGGTACTTGTCAGCCAGCTCAAAGGCATCCATGGTCAGGTCCACCGCCTCTTGCACAGTAGCTGGGGCCAGCACCAGACACCGGTAGTCCCCGTGTCCGCCACCCTTGACCGCCTGGAAGTAGTCGCCCTGTGATGGAAGAATGCCACCCAATCCAGGGCCGCCACGCATGATGTTGATGAGCACCACTGGAAGCTCCGCTCCGGCAATATAGGAGAGCGCCTCCATCATCAGACTGATTCCTGGGCTGGACGAGGATGTGAAACAGCGACACCCGGCTCCCGCAGCACCGTAGAGCATGTTACTGGCTGCCACCTCGCTCTCAGCCTGCACAAACACCCCGCCCACCTGGGGGAGACGAGCTGACATATACTCAGGGATCTCGTTTTGTGGTGTGATCGGGTAACCGAAAAAGAGGCGACATCCGGACCTGATGGCAGCTTCTCCGATGGCCTCACAGCCTTTCATCAACATTCTAGTCATCACACACCTCACTTGCGCTATTGCATGCACATGCCCGAATCTCGCTACCCAGCTTCAAGCCGCTGTCGAAGGCCCTGAGATTCACATCTACCAGCTTTTCTTTGTGAGCAAAGGTCTCACGCAACATCTGCCTGACCCTCTCAGGATCAATCACATCCGATGCGCCCACAAATGCACCAAGAGATACCACATTGGCAGCCCTGATGCTCCCTGCCTCCTGGGCCATATCATTGGCTGCCACCGGCACCACCAGCAGGTCGTCCCGGGCAGGCAGACGATTAATGAGAGATGTGTTGACCACAATCACTCCGCCCGGCTTTACGTCATTCTCGAATTTGTCGAGGGATGGCAGATTGAGGGCAATGAGGCCATGGGGCTTTTTGGCCATGGGCGAGCCAATGGGGCGATCGGACAGTACTACAGAGCAGTTGCACGTACCGCCTCTCATCTCAGGTCCGTAGGCAGGCATCCAGGTTACTTCGAGCCCTGCTTCCATGCCGGAGTGAGCCAGAATCTTACCGATAAGAAGAACCCCCTGGCCTCCGAATCCGGCCAGGACTATTTCCAGGTGCCTGCGCTTGCTGGCAACGCCAGCGGCAGTGTCTTCACCAACGCCAGTACCAGCTCCAGCACCTACGCCAGCACCATTACCGTTCATATTGGTATTCACTTTCCTGTCCTCCTTGTTGCTCATTGTTCCGAAACAGCGGGGAACAGGGATGAAGCCTGCACCACCCCAGCTTCAGGAGTCTTGTAGTCTCCGAGAGGATAGTAGGGAATCATGTTGTCAGCCAGCCACTTGCCAGCCTCGAACGGCTGCTTGCCCCATCCGGTCGGGCAGGTGGAGAGCACCTCTACCAGAGAGAAACAGGTGCCCTCTTCCTGGTATTGGAAGGCGGTGCGGATAGCCTTTTTGGCCTTCATGATGTGTTTGGGGTCATGGACAGACACCCTGGTCAGGTAGGCGGGGGTGCGAAGCTCCTTGAGCAGCTCGACCATTCTGATAGGATACCCGGCCAGCTTCACGTCCCGCCCCAGTGGGCAGGTGGATGCCACCTGACCTGGCAGGGTGGTCGGCGCCATTTGGCCACCAGTCATGCCGTAGATGGTGTTGTTCACGAAGATTACTGTAATCTTCTCACCCCTGTTGGCGGCATGTACACTCTCAGCCATACCAATGGAGGCCAGGTCTCCGTCACCCTGGTATGTGAAGACAATCTTGTCCGGGCGACCTCGCTTGATACCGGTGGCTACTGCCATTGCCCTACCATGGGAGGCCTCCTGCATGTCCACGTTAAAGTACTCGTAGGCAAGCACGGCGCACCCGACGGGTGCAACGCCGATGGTCCGTTCCCGGATTCCCATCGCATCAATAGTCTCAGCCACCAGTCGGTGAATTACCCCGTGGGTGCATCCAGGGCAGTAATGCATACGCTTTTCATCAAGGGCTTCGGGACGGGTGTTTGTCTTGCCCTTCACTTCTATAGTGATTGCCGTATCGGGGCATACCATGGTGCAGTGGCGACACCCGATGCACTTATCTTCCGCAACCGGCACAGCATAGAAATAACCCTTCTCGTTAATGTCCTTTGACAACCCGAGAACTTTTTCAGGACAGGTGGCTACGCACAACTCGCAGCCTTTGCACCTTGTCTGATCAATGGTCACTTTTGGCACAAGAGCTCTCCTTTCCTACCGGGATATTCGTCTCCAGCACCGGTTGCTATGGACGGTCCAAATCGGCAAGCAATGCATATTGATTGATGCTGCCGAGACTGATAGCCTTTCGCCCCACCGATGCCCAGGGCATCACGGTGAACCGGGACTGCCTTCAATGCCTGAGCGTATAAGAAGGCAGCCAGAGACGGTGGAATGGGTCAAAGCACACGGGCACCACCAGGTCGCTTTTGACTGGAGGTGTTTTGAGATGAACGCCCTATAATCCCTTCCTTATCACAATAATTAAGATGAGGAGGCAAAATCCTGCGTTCCAAAGGAAAAACAGGATATCCGAACATCGCCCGAATCATCTCGTAACTACCTTCATCGCCCCTGCCAGCTCCGTTCAAGCAGGCTTCATCACCCTGCCCGCTCCCGCAACCATTTTCTTCATCTGGTGTGTGGCAGTTCTCGCTACTTCTCTCTTCGCCCTGCCTGTTCTGGTCGTGATGCTCATCCTGGCCAACATGGCTATCCGGCTTTCTGCACACCAGGTCGTGCAGAAAGGTAGCGGTGGCCGAGGCAAACAGGAGAGGTACATTCAGGCGTCGCCCCACCTCACGGGCAGTATTGATACCTTCTTCAACCACCTGAAACTCTGTGTCATCCATAAAATGGTTGTTAGCAATGAGGCCATTGATCTTCAGGCGCCCTGCCCGCTCCACCTCGGCAATGGTGTTCAGTGTCTCCTCCGCTGATGCAGAAAATGGTCGGCAGGTGTTAACCACAAACAGTGTGTGGGCCTTACTTAAATCCATGGCCCCGAAGAGGGAGCCCACTGCCTTTGCGCCCAGGTCATTCCCCCCTGCGTCCATGATCAGCCGTTCGGGAACTGACGTCTGTTCTGACGAAGTGCTTGATTCGGTGGCCATTTCTTGCTCCCTGCCTACCCGCATGAGAAGTCCTCTCGCCTCGGGGAGCAAAATGGGAATATCAGCATAAAAACGATCCCCTTCTGGGGCTACCAGCCTGATGCCCAGCTCGGGGAAGTCGTCTTTTAAAAGGCGACACCGGAAATAGGGCTTGATCAGGTCCAGGTCCATCAGGGTTACCTGCTCATTTCGCCGGGCAATGTTAATCGACAGATTGATTGCCAGCTCTGTCTTGCCGCTGCCGAAATGACCTACCAGGGCGATCACCCGATGGGGCAGAAGACTGAGCACCTCATCCACAAGATAATCTGTAAAATCAGGCAATTGATCTTTCCTCCCGGTTCCAGCCATTCGAAAACCGGATCAATGGGTAGCACTATATCAAACTGACGAGCCATACAGAACAGGAGAGGGATAAAAATAGTTCACAAGCTGAACAAGGGGCGAATATCAATAATTTCAAGTAGTTAAGCTATTTTATTCAATATCCAGCATTAAGAAATGTGCCGGGTGGCAGAGGGTAGGCTTTCACAAATGGTCACAACAACCACAACGCACCAGCGTAGCACAAGGTATGGCATTGCATGGGACGGGGCTGCATTCTCAGACTTGCTTGCTGTGACATGTGGACCTATTCCCCGCCTCATTTTCTCCACCCTCCTCCCCTGCCCTCTTACATCCTCTAATCTCTTCTACACGTCCTTTGTCACCAAATGGTCAGAGATCAGGTTAACAGGCTAAATGTAGTACATTGAGCACGAAGAACCCTTCATCTCCTTCTGGGCTTCAATCATATCGTAGAGGGTCTTACCATCAAGTACCTGTTCCATGGCGGTAGCCAACTCCTTCCACAGGCTCTGTGCAGCACACTTTTCATTCATGGGGCAATCGAATGCGCTGTTTCCCACACAATCCACCGGGGTGATTGGTCCCTCAAGGGCTCTGATGATATCACCAATAAGGATAGTCTCAGGCTCTTTGGTTAACTCGTAACCACCAGCAGCTCCCCGCACTCCCCTGACTAGTCCTGCCTTTCTCAAGCTACTGAAAATTTGCTCTAGATATTTTCTGGAGATGCCCTGACATTCGGCAATGTCAGCCAGGAGTACAGGCTCATTAGTACATCTGGATGCCAGCTCCAGCATTGCCCTGACACCGTATCTGCCTTTAGTGGAAATTTTCATCTGCGGCTCCGGTCACATGTAATTTAGCCAACCCAAATGCCAACCTCAGCATATATACATATACCTGTACCTATACATTTTCATATGAAATGAAGTTAACCTAGCAGTTCGATAGGATATGCCTTCTTGTTTCATGTGTCAAAGCATAATGTGAGGAAAAATTACCATTAATGTGGAATTTGCTGGAAACTGAGAAGCAGAGCAACGGGCATGTAGTGGAGAGCGGCATGGCGGAGCGAAGAGAGGAGGGAGGGAGGAAGCCTACTCAAACATGGTTGCGGCAGGTTTAACCACAATCTGATCCCTGGTGACCCGGAACGGGTTCTTGGCCACCTCAGCATCCAGGGCCACCACATCGGCTGGCACTTGCCCCTTGTACACCGGCTCATATTCAGGCGTTCCGGTCAACTCCCTGATGAATCCTTCCGGATCTCCTGTTACCACCCCGATAGAATAATGCCTCCTCCCCAGGCGCTCCTTGAGCACTCGGTTCACATCATCCAGTGTGAGGGCATCCATAGCCTTGCTAAAGTTATCATCCCCGCACAGGGGATCGTTATAGAAGGCACAGTCTATGGTATGGCCAAGCTGCCGCTGTCTAGTCTGGTAGAGCAACGCATGCTGGTTCTTCAGGAAGGCCCTGGTTGTTTCGAATTCTTCCACGCTCAGGCCATCACGGACAGTTTGTTCCAGCAGGTGGAGAGCCAGTCTGAGCGAATACACCCCTGCGTCACCTGGGACAGGCCTGATCCAAATCTCAAAATGCTGCCGTGTGCGGGCAATGTTAGTCATGGGCATCCGGCCACTGCCTTCCTGGCGGAAAGCTTCAACGTAAGCATAGTCCCCATAATTGAGGCCCCGCTTCACCCGGAGCTCTTTCATAAGAAGACCGTTAAACATGCGGTGCTCACCCAGATGTGAACCGATGACCATCATCGCTGCAAAATCCTTGTGGGTGCGGCTGATGTTCAGGGGGAAGCCCACGCTGATGGCAACAGATGGAGTGTCCTTGTCCACAATGAGCACCTTTGCTTCACGATTGACAGTGGGCTGCTGCTGCTGATTATTATTGTCGTCAGCATTCGTGTCCTTTTCCGCTGTAAGACCAGCCACTCCACTACTCCCTTCCAGCATTCCCACTGGAATCCACGGCCTCCTGGAGGCAGGGAGAGCCGAGAGCCTCTTGGCCAATCGCTCTGGCAGGCCGGGTGGATAACCTCCCGATATCCCCACAGTGAGTCTATCCTGTCCAAATACGTCGGCAATATGTCGTCGCACTGCATGGGACTCGATCTTCTCTAAAGACGAAGCCACACCCACCACCGGGTGCCCATATGGGTGCCTGCCAGCCATGAGACTCATCATGGCGGCCTTGCCCAATTCCTCGTCGCTATCCCAGCGGAGCCGGTTCCTCACCGTGGTCAAGGCGTCAGAACGGATTCTTTTTAAGGCATCTTCGGCCAGCACAGGTGAGATGAGCATGTCGGCAAGTACGTCTGCGAATTTTTCAGCGTCATTACGGTGTACCCTGCCTGAGAAGACAGTCATCTCCCGATCTACCTGTATATCGATGGTTGCCGCCATTGGGTACAGGTAATCGAGCAGCTCAGTATAGCTCCGTTCCCCGGCGCCACCCTCTGCAAGCATTCTGGCGGTCACCCAGGTAAGGCCCTCGGAGCCAGGCTTATCATCCGAAGAGCCAGTCTTGAATACGAGCCTGAAAGTGACAAATGGGTCTACTGGGGACTGATCAGTTATCAACTTGAGCAAGTGGCCATCCTTGAAATTGGTGCCATCATCACCACCTGTAACAGTAGCTGCAGATCCTGCTCCCGCTCCTGCTCCTGCTCCTGCCTGCTCTTTATTGTCACTACGGCCAGTACTGTTGCCTTCGCTCTTGTCATCGCCTCTGCCAGATCCACCAAACCAGCCTCCCCTGTAGGCAAAAATCCCTATCAACACCAGCGCCACTACCACTAAAGGCACCATGATGTCGTATCCAGCCGCCCATCCATTTCTTCTGATGGTCATTATTTACCACCTTTCCTGTCGGAATCGCCTTTGGCACCACTGTCAGCAACTTTCCCTGTCAGGGTCACCTGGAGCAGGCCCTCTTTAACCAGGTATTTCTCTATTGCACTGGTAACTTCAGGAGCGTTAACCTGCTGGATGCGAGAAATAAAGCTGCCCACATCTGCCGGATTGCCTCTGGCTGCGGTAAAAAATGCCAATGTGGTGATTATGGAGTGGGGAGTCTCAAACCCGGCCAAGCCCCCGTTATACAGATTGGATTTTACTGACTCCAACCTCTCAACATCTAACCCAGCGCCTTTTCCCGACAATGGAGCTGGCGCTGATGTCGGCGCTGCCACTGCATCACTGATTGCACCATTGAGGGCATCAGCGATCTGCTTATGGGGCACGCCTTGCCGCAACACAGCGTCTACCCTGAGAAGGCCGGGGTCACGGCTGGGGGGCAGGTAGTAACTGAGTGACTCCACAGCCTGCTCCTCCACAACCAGCCGCTTGTACAGGTCGCTGTTGCTGCCGAACAGGTACTCGGCGGCAACCTGCAAAGCCACCGAATCCCCGTGGGGATTGAATGCGGGCACCTTCCAGGCCATCACCAGCCTGGGGGCGGTGGCGCTTGGCCATTTAATGTCGTCCTTGCGCATCCCTCTCTGCAGCGGTTCCACTGGTACACCAGGAATATCTGCCTTGAGATTCCAATTGCCATAGGCTTTACCCACAAGCCCCTCGGCTTTTTCAGGGGTGATATCGCCAGCAATGATGATCATGGAATTATCAGGGGTGTAGAAACGGCGGAAGAACTCACGGGAGAAGTCGAACAGGCCGGGCATTGCCTTGATGTCTTCCTTCTTGCCCATGGTGGTGTGACCATATGGGTGCGCATTAAAGGCGAGCATGTTCAGAGTCTCCTCAACCTTCAGCATGGGGTTGGCAGAGACCATATTGTATTCTCCCTGGATGGCGCCGGCCTCGGTTTTGAAGTCATCCTCTGAATAGGCAAGGTTCATGAACCGATCCGACTCCATCTCTATTACCTTTTCCAGCCCTTCCACCGGGAATACCAGGTGGTAAAAGGTGAGATCGTCAGATGTGAAGGCGTTATGATCGCTCCCTAATTTGGTCAGGGTGGCCTCATACAATGGAGAAGGGAACTTGTCTGTGCCACGGAACATCATGTGTTCAAAGAAGTGGGCAAAACCGGTGCGCCCTTTCCAGATTTCGTTTCTGGAGCCTACTCGAACCATGGTGCCATAGGCTATAATGCCTGGGCTGTCATAGGGGATGGTCACCAGGCGCAGGCCGTTGTCAAAGGTCTTCACATGCATGGCGAATGGCAGTGCGCTTGAATCACTGGTGCCCTTGCTGCCGCCATCATTGCTGGCTGCCCCCTCACCGACCCCCGCCCCCGCGCCTGCACCCTCTTCTGCTGCATATGCCACTGAGACAATGCTGGTCCCGCTGGTGGTTAGGGCTGCTGCAACAACAAGCAACCCACAAAGAGCGATGCTAGTGGCAACAGGGGGCCTTGTGCCTCCACGGGGCCAGGCGGTTCTATTGGGAAATAGTCGTAATTCAGATTCCATTTCTGTTTGTCACCTTCTTATTCCGTTCAGGTGCCGATAGCAAATACTGATTTCAGTACAGGGAAGGCATCTTTCAGGTACCAGAGCGCCAGGACCAGGAAAGCTACCCCAAACACGCCCTTCACCGTATCCATCCATGGACCACTCTTTGGGAGGGATGCCACAATGCCAGAGAAAGTACCCAGTACCAGGAACAGCAATCCCAGGCCAAGGGCATAGGACAGCATGAGCAAGAATCCCATCACAGGGCTGGCCACGTTGCTGATGTAGGCAAGGAGCACCACCAGCACCGGACCCAGGCAGGGAGCTGCCACGATGCCAGCCACCAGCCCCATGAGGACAGCTCTGACGTACCCCGATCCGGACTTGCCGCCGCCACCAATTCCGGCCGCCTTGGTCTGGAGTGAGACGGGTACGGGGATCTGGAAACCTCCTAACATGGAGATCCCCATCAGGACAAAGATAATTGCCACCAGACCAAGAACGACGGGGCTCTGCAGGGCACTGCCGAAGAGCTTGCCTGCACCGGCTGCGAATACGCCGAGGATGGAGTACATGATGGCCAGACCGGACACATAGGTAAATGCAAGCCTGAATGATTGTCCCCGAGATTTGGCGCCCAATGCTCCCATCACGCCGAGAGTTATGGGGATCAGGGGATAGACGCAGGGCGTGAAGCTGGAGAGGATTCCACCGGCAAAGAGCAGAAGGAGAGCCAGCCACAGAGGGCCGCCCAAGGCTTCCCCAATTCGTCCTGCCATGCTGGTCTGTTCAGCCTGGCTCCCATCCACATCTGCTCCGGCCTTCACAAAAGTATTAAGCCTGTCGATCATCTTATCGGGATTCTCAAGCTCCGGCGCTGAAGGATCCAGCGCTACTGCCCCAGCCCTGTCCATCGCTTCCGGTTCACCTTCCAGGGACATTGGAGGCGGCAGAAGAACCATGGTGGGCAATCCCATCACTCCATACCGAGCCTGCATCTGGTCATTCTCATCGGTACCATCGGTCATATCTGCTTTTAACAGAACATACTGCTCAAGGGCACTGGCCACATCCTCCCGGCTGAACATCTTTTGATCCAGCTCCTTACAGGCCTGGCACCAATCAGCATAGAAGTCTATGAAAATGGGACGGTTCTCTGCGCTTGCCCTGGCCATGGCCACCTGCTCATTTTTCTCCCAGTGCACTCGCTCGTCATGGCGGTTCACATCCTCGACCAGGAATATTCCGCCGACAAACAGGTATCCCCCCAGCACACACAGGACAATGGAGAGCACTCTGGCAATGGGGAGGCCTGCGACTCCCTTACTGGCACCGCCCTTTGCCAGTGTCAGGTGCGAGATGAGCCTGGGAATCATAATTCCGATCAGCACCAGAGCCACCCCGGCAGTAATGAAGAGCAGTTGTGCTGTCATTTGTTAAACTTCCCTCTCTCCGCAGCCATTCAGACCACTCAGATCGTTGTGACCATTCTGGCCATCCCGATTATCCTGGTTATCCCGTTCTTCAAGCCATCACACTCTCTCTACCCCGCCCCTTGTATTGGAAATTGTATTGAGGCTTGACCGTTTTCAAATTCTTCTGAACATGGCTGAAACCACATCCAAGAATGATTATTTCCGAATAATATATTAAATACCGGCAAAGGGCAGTACGGGATGCAGGGGCACGGCATGCCGTATGTATGTTCGGCTAAGCTTAAACGCCATGCCATTAAGCCATCAAGCACTCTATTACGTATGTTGCGATTTAGGCTTGGTGTCACACCACCCACCCACCCAATACCTCCCTCCCAACCCCTGTAGGGGCACGGCATGCCGTGCCCTTCGCCAGCGGTGCACCCAACCCGCCCTAACAATTTTTTGATTAAACCGCCTTAAAAAAACATGTATGCGTAAGGGGTACCCTGCCCATCCAGGATCAAGAACTAATTCCTGAGGCTATTGATGGGAGCGGGAATCCTGCCTGTGGTGTGGATGAAACGGCTGCAATCGAATCGGTTGACCGGCAGAATGGGAGCCTCTCCAAGCAGACCGCCCCAGCACACCCGCTCGCCCTCACCCTTGCCCGGCACAGGGATTAAGCGCACTGCGGTAGTTTTGGTTTCATCACCCCAATGGCTGCCTCATCGGCAATGATGGCCGAGATCACCTCAGCCGAGGTATCGCCGGGAATGGCTACCATATCAAGGCCTACCGAGCAGATGGCTGTCATAGCCTCCAGTTTGGCCAGGGACAGTGCACCCTCCGCCGCCGCATCAATCATTCCCTGGTCTTCGGACACAGGAATAAACGCACCAGAGAGCCCTCCCACATAGGCTGAGGCCATAACTCCACCCTTCTTGACCGCATCGGTCAGCAAGGCCAACGCAGCAGTGGAACCATGGGCGCCCGCCCTCTGGAGCCCGAGCAGCTCCAGGATGCGGGCCACACTGTCGCCAATGGCAGGCGTAGGTGCGAGAGACAAGTCCACGATACCGAAGAGGGCACTGTTCCCGAGCCTGCGCACAACCTCACGGCCCACCATCTCCCCAACCCTTGTGACCTTGAATGCCATATTCTTGATCACCTCTGAGATCCGTCCAAAATCAGCGCCGGGCTCGGTCACCTGCAGCCTCTCCAGGGCTGCAGCCACCACACCCGGACCGCTCACTCCCACATTGATGGCACACTCGGGCTCGCCGATACCGTGAAAGGCCCCGGCTATGAACGGGTTATCGCCGACCGCATTGGCGAAGACCACCAGCTTGGCGCATCCAATAGCATCCCGGTCTGCGGTCAGCTCGGCAACATCCTTGATTATACCACCCATAATCCGCACCGCGTCCATGTTGATGCCCGACTTGGTGGTGGCTACGTTGACCGAAGAGCAGAGGCGCTTTGTCAAGTTTAGAGCCTCCGGGATGGAATCCAGGAGCACCCTGTCGCTGCGGGTGAACCCCTTCTCCACCAGGGCCGAAAAGCCCCCCACATAATCTACACCTACGCTCTCGGCAACCCGATCCAGAGTTTGGGCAATCTCTACATAAGAATCCGCACCCGTACCAGCGCCAATCAGTGACACTGGGGTAACAGCCAGCCGCTTGTTCACAATGGGCACACCGAGCTCACCCTGGAGCTCTTCCACAATGGGAACGAGCCGTCCGGCTGCATCCTCAAGCTTTTTTTCAATTCTGTCGCAGGTCCCCTCAATGGAGTCTGTGGCAGCGTCCAGCAGATTTACGGCCATGGTCACCGTGCGGATGTCGAGATGCTCGCTCTCGACCATCCTCAGAGCTTCCCTGATTTCAGCATTTTCCCATTTCATAGACGGTGCATCGCTTTCAATACGTTTTCGTGCATTACCCAGGCCTGGGCGCCAATACTCTCAGCCACCGCCTGAATTCTCTCCCGGAATTCGAGCAGGCTCAGGCCGCGTTTCTCAAGGCCGGCCACGTCAACCACATAGAGCATGGTGTAAAATCCGGCCACAATAGTCTGGCTGATATCCACAATATCCACGCCACTATCGGCCATAACCTGGCAGAAGAGGGCTGCGACACCCGGGGCATTGGCTCCTGTCACAGAGACAACCGCCCTGGTCATGTGCTGCTGGGAATGGGCGCAGTGTCCGCCACAGCCATCGGCGCTGGTGCCATGGGTGTGGGCACAGCCGCAGGACGAAGAAGCGGAGGACAGGAACGGGTTCTTTGCAATGCGCAACAGGTGCTCAGATGGAGAGAGAGGGGCTTCATACCCTCCGCTTGCGCCGCCAGACTGGGCCTGGGCAGATGCTATCGCCCGGAGCACTTCCTCAATTACGGCTTCCTTGACCAGACCGCTGTTTGAGGCGAAGTGGGATGCCTGGGCGTTGGGATTGCCCTCTCCACTCTCACCCTCATTACTGCGAGATGGTGTGGGGGCGTTGATCCCGGCAGTGCTGGTGATCTGAATTGCCCGGGCCTGAGCATGGGTCTTGGCCAGGGGCGTAACCACCGTGCTGGGTGGAACCATAATGCAGGGCGGATTCCCCATGTCGATAATGTCCTGCTTGGTAAGGATCTGTTTCACGTTCTGTTCCTTGTTCTATCCTGACCGAAAAGGAATTCCGGCCAGTCTATGATGCGACCATTCCTGCCGTCTCCCTAACACCCTCATACCGCCAAGGAGGAGGGGGGGTAAATGCATGGAAACCTATTCTTGCCAGAACAACACGAATCTATACACCAGACAAACCCAACCGTGCAACAGCCAGGATGTAAATCAGCATTAGCCGACCATGAAAATGCTAATGGATGACTGAAACTGACATGCGCCTGATGGATGCTCCACCTCTCCCACCTCAACAATCTAAGGTGCGATGACAGAATTCTTGACCTGAAATGGAGGATGGAAGTGACAAGTTGCCCCCCCCCGATCATATGTCGCAGGATTCATTAGGCCTCATCTTCCTCTTGCCATGTAACATGACCATGAATTAAGTTGGCTTATCCAGGGACACGGCGCACTCCCCCTGACACCCCATGGCATGACACTGTTCTGCAGCACTGGGGGGGGGGCTGGTTTGCTCCCCACCTGTTGTCGGGGTATGGAATTGATGTGGTTCCCCCACACCTCCTGCTAATACTTGGCACGGAGCTGGTGGTGAGCACGGGGCTAGGCTACTCCCCCCCTGCC
>CAYZFJ010000090.1:0-13885 GCA_964477705.1 uncultured Myxococcia bacterium
GCCCGGGGAAAATCCCAGCTTCAGCGTGGCAATCGCCTCTTCCGGGTCGGTGACAAGGTAATGCAGTTGCGGAATAACTATGACCTGGACGTTTTTAACGGGGATATCGGTCTGGTGATTGCTGCCAATGATGACGCAGGTGAGCTGGTAGTCCGGTTCGATGATAAACGGGTGGCTTATGATCTTAGCTCACTGGACGAGCTGGTGTTGGCTTATGCTTGTTCTATCCACAAATCTCAGGGGAGCGAGTATCCGGCAGTGGTGATCCCCATTCATACCCAGCATTTCATGATGTTGCGACGGAATCTGCTCTACACAGGGATCACCCGAGGCAAGAAGCTTGTGGTTCTGGTAGGTGCCAGAAAAGCCCTGGCCATGGCGGTCAGAAAGTCTCAGGTGGATAGCAGGTTTACCAGGCTGGCAGAGCGATTGGAGACCATGGTTTGCGGACATCAGTTGTAGGTCAGGTTGTGCCTGGGGCTACAGGACCGGGACCTGGTGCATTGCCGGAACTGTGAGCATGGGCCCGCTGGAGACCCTTCAACTCCCTGAAATAATCTTCCAGCATCACCTTTGCATTAGCCACCGATCCTGTCTGGGATTGGGGGAGTAACTGGTGGATCATCTCTGGAAACTTACGCACCCCACTATTGGAGTTGAACCTGGAGCCAGCATTGATGGCCAGATACAGCAGAGGGTGGGCCAGGTTGGCCGGTAATCGCTGCACTATGGATGAGTTGCTGGTGAACTGCTGGCGCACCCATAGTCGCCCGGCCTGGAGCTGGAACGGGGTCATGTTCTTAGGGGTGAAGACTACCCTGGAATGGTTATAGTTGAGCCAGTCTTCGTTGATTATCCGGTTCTCTGCCTTAAGGGACTGGTAAACCCTTGTACCGGGATAAGGCGTGAGAACATTCAGGGTGGCGGTGGATATTCGATTCTTGATGAGAAAATCCAAGGTCTCCGGGAAGACAGCCGTGGTGTCACTGTCAAACCCAAACACCATGGATGCGTGGAAGTGGATGCCCATGTCCCTCACCTTGCGGATTGCGGTCTCTATCTCATCAATGCTCTTCAGGGATTTACGCATTCTGGACAGAGACGAGGTGGAGACTGATTCAAGCCCGAAGAAGAGGGCACCACAGCCTGCATCTGCAGCCAGCTTCATCATCTCGTAGTCATGAACAAAAGAGATGGATGCCTGACCAGCCCATTTTATCTTCATGGGCTTGATGGCACGGAAGAGCTCTTTGGCGTATTTGGGGTCGCCGATGATGTTGTCATCGAGGAAAATATAGACCTTGCCAGCCGACTCTTCGATGTCCCTGACCACATTGGCAATGGGCACGTGCCGTATCTTCTTGCCGAACAGGTCAGATACACAGCAGAATTCGCAGTTGTACGGGCAGCCTCGGGTGGTCATGATGGGGATTACCCCGAATATGCCCTTCTTATTCCGGGCTTTGGTTGGAGTGGGCACGTATGTATCCAGGGAGACACCGGGTTTGTGGTATCTTGGCTGGAGACGCCCATTTTCAACATCGTTGAGCACATCGGCCCAGACGCCTTCTGCTTCGCCTATCACCACCGAGTCCGCGTGTTGCCCTGCCTCATCGGGCAGGATGGTGGGATGGACTCCTCCTAGTACCACCTTTTTGCCCCGCTTGCGGAACTCGGCGGCAAGTTGATAGGCGCGGGGAGCATTTCCAGTCATGCAACTTATGCCCACCAGATCACAATCTTCATCAAAGGAGATGTCTTCTATCTCTTCTTCAATGAGCTTTATTTCATGGTGGGGTGGGGTGAGGCCCGCCAGGATATGGAGCGCAAGCTGGGGAATCATCAGGGGTTTGGGCGTTTTTACATCTGGCTCGGTGCACGGGGAAATAAGCAGGATTTTCATTAACTATTTCCATCCTTTTCGGGGTGCGGCTGGACGGCCGAGTGAGCTGCTTTTCAGATAGGGCATCCGTAAGAGCGCCAGCGGTCTCCTGGAAGCTTAGGTATTCAACAACATATCTCTACCTTACATGCATTTCAATACGTCACATTTTTTTAGACCTCACAATGGAATGCTCCGAATGTGGCAATATTATTGTCAAATACTGTAACACTGCTGAGTGGGTTTTGTGTCACCATGGGGTCATAAAGATGGATTTTAATAAATCTTGATATTCTTTTTCCGGTTCAATACGTGCCCGTGGTAGGCTCTGTCACTGTCTCTCAGATGTGAGTGCCTGGTGTTTCACTGCGGGTGCTCGGTATTTTGGTGGCTGCATAGATAAGGTACACACCAGAGAGGCCGACCAGGATGTAGATCAGTCGACTCATAGTGGAGAGTGTGCCAAAGATAGCGGCCACCAGATTGAATCCGAACAGGCCGAGGAGACCCCAGTTTACAGCGCCGATGATGACCAGTATCAGGGCAATCCATCCGAGAGTTGATAAACCAGTACGGGACTTTGCCATTTTTCTACCTCCTATTGGACCGCTCTGGATGGCGGTCCTGTTCCCACAGTCCGATAAGGACCACTGGGAGTTGTCAGGGATTACCGTTCTGTGGACACATTGGTGCCCAGCCCATCCATTAATCTGTGGTTGGAATTCCCGGTTAGGCAAGTGTGATCACTGAGAATTGGGGAATGTTATGGGGCTGGATCTCGTCGAGTTCAGGTTTAATCACTCATGGAACAGGTCTGTTGAATTGATTGACTGGGAGGATAGGGAATTTTTCCCTTGATGGCCCTGTATTTTTTTTCTATGGGTCATGGTTCTGTTTTTCAGGTTATCGTTCGGTTATGCGCTCTGGGTTCAAAATAGTATTTGGATTTGTATGAGTAGTAGTATCTGTATCAGGATTTGGGTTCTCGATTTTTTCAATCAGTTGGTGTTGAGTGAGCCGTGACAGGTTTACCTGAGCACCTGACAGAGGATAATGTGATGTTGATGAGTGCAAAAGGATTAGCTGGTACTGTGGCTGGTGCTGTGGGTGGGGCTGGTGGGGTAAAAGGCTCAGGTGCCGTGGAGCGCCAGATCAGGAAGGCGGTCCGTAGCTTTAAGGGGAGGATGACCGCCGCTGATCTGGCCACATCAACCGGCTTATCTATCCACGAAGCTGGGGCGAGGCTCAAAGGTATGCTTGCCACACACCGGGGCCATGTGGCTGTGGGGGAGTCCGGTGAGCTTCTCTACATGTTCAACCCTGGTGACCCCCGCTGGGACTATGTGCCCATGTCACGGCGAATCGGCCAAGCCTTATGGAAAGCCTTCAAGTTCGGATTCAAGATCTGGATCATGCTCATGCTGGTGGTGTACTTCATCATCTACCTGGCGATCCTGCTCATGTTTATAGTGGCTATGACAATGGGCAATAAAGACAACAACAGAGGCAGACGTGGTGGTGGTATGCCCATCGACCTCAGTCGTGTCCTCTTTTTCTGGTTCGCCTGGGGTGGCGGTGGCGGTGGTAGCAGAGGCAGAGGCAGAGGCGACTATGGTTATTATGGATCAGGGGCAAAGGCGAATCGTGGGGGAGGGCAACCATTTTATAAAAAGGTTTTTGCGTTCGTTTTCGGCCCTGAGGAGTTGGCTTCCGCTAACGAAAAGGGTGATGTGCTTAAGCGGGATCAGCTCGCTCTGGAGATGATCCGTGCTTGCCGAGGGGTTATCACTGTTGCTGATTATGTGAGGCTTACCGGATTCAGCACTGCACGGGCGGAGGAGGAGCTGGGCAGGCTCCTTGGGCTCCATGAGGGCGATGTGGATGTAACCGATGATGGAGTCATCGTATATACATTCGGCAAATTGATGGTCAGCGCGGCAGGGAATGCTTCTGCCATCCAAAGGGCACCATCTCCCTGCTGGGAAAATCCATACACCTACAAATCACTTACTGGCAATACGGCTGGCTCTAATGGGGCGATTGCTTTTCTGAATGCTTTTAACCTGGTGGCCTCTGCTGTGGTAGCTCCATGGGTGATGTTTAACGGGGGTGTGCTTGCTGCTGGTGGTGTCGGGACTGATGAGGCCCTTACAGGGGCAGCATCGGCAGCTACCACTGCCCTGGCCATGGCTGCGTCGATGGCCGAGTCATTTACGCCGGAACAGCAGTTCTTTTTCATGTACCTTCCTGGTGTGTTTAGTGCCATGTTCTTCCTGATCCCTCTGCTCAGGTCTTTCAGGGTGGCTTCAGTAAACCGGAAACTGAAAGAGGAGAATGTGCGTTTAGCCATTCTGCGGGATCTCTTTGAGGGCTATGGGCAAAATAGCGGCAATCGTTTCATGGATATTGGTCAGGGACGAGGGCTGGGACAGCAGCATGGTCTGGAAGAGGAAAAAACTGTGCAGAGGGTGGTTGAAACTGTGGGAAGGTGGGGAAAAGCTGTTAAACAGGAATTGGTCAGCGATAGACTGAAGATGATTGCCGGAGAGTTTCAGGCGGATGTGGTGGTACTTGATGGCCACGGTGTGGATGGAGGGGCTGGGACTGGGGCCAGGGAGGGGAATGGTGGCAGGCTTGCGTATAGGTTCCCACGTTTGCATAATCTCATTGAGCAGGGTGAAATTATGCGGCGCACCTACCATTTGGAAGATCAGACCGTGGGGGAGATCGTGTTTTCCAGTGCGGATACTGCCCAGGAAGCCGCTGCCAGGGATGCAGCCCAGTTTGATCGTGAGTTGGCTGTTGCAGGGACTAAGAATCGGCCGACTGTGTAGATAACGCTTGCGACGCTATGGTCTGTGGGTATTATCGAGCAGGAGCAGGCTTCTTCTCCAGTCGTTCAGGGGCCCTGTTCTTGTGGGAACGGGTGGTGTATAATTTTTTCACTCCCGCCAGCACGCATAGGATTATTCCGAGCCAGCCGACCAGATCCCCAATCACCTGATATAGAGTCCGGCGGTTGTGTTCCATCAGTGGAACATCTCGCAAAATTGCTTCAGCACCCTCCAGCTCCGTGTGTACCGCAATCCTGCCGGTAGGCTCTATCACTGCGCTTATTCCCGTATTGGTGTTGCGCACCATGGCTAACCGGTTTTCAACGCTTCTGATGGTAGTGAGCGCCAGATGGAGCCAGGGCTCCGATGTCTTTCCAAACCATGCATCATTAGTGACGTTAACAAGCAGGTTTGGCTTCATGGTGGTGAATTTTCGCACAAATGCAGGCAAGATTCCTTCGTAGCAGATGAGGGGAGCTATCCGTGCCTTTCCTGTGGTGAAGGTGGTGATGGTCTCGCCCTTGGCAAATGAGCCAGCAGCCGGAATCATCTCGTAAAGCTGGGGGAATGTCTCGCCCAACGGCAGGTACTCACCGAAAACCAGCCTGTAGTTCTTGTCGTAGATGTTCCCTGCTATCTGGCCGTCTTCGTCCAGAAGCAGTGCACTGTTGTAAAGGAGGCGCTCCCCCATAATACCTTGAATTGCTGGTGATGGATTAGGGTTCTCTGCCCACGTTACGGCGCCCAGCATGATCGGGGTGCGAAATCCCCGCTGGGGGGTGTTTACCTGTGAGCGGGGGATCTTGTCCTGGGTGTCCAACCGATAATCTACAGGCACTTGCAATGGGTCGGGTACCTTCAGGATTCCTTCGCTATTAAATGACAGGTTGTCCCATGCGGGATCCTCCCGGAGAGGAACGGATGATGGTTTGAGAGCGCTCCGCTCCCGGTTGACCCATATGGAATCGTAGGCCGATTCAGGCCATACGATCAGATCGGCTCCTGCCAGTGAGAGGAGCTGTGAGATACGCTGGTGAATTAGCAAGTTGGCCTTGACGTAGGCAGGGTTCTCCTTTTCGCCGATCCCAATGTTGCCCTCTACTACGCCTACTTTAATGGAGGGTGCAGCTTCCATGTGCTGCTCAACCTGGGCCAGTCGCCAGACACCGAATCCCATGGCGCTGCACACGATGAGGGCGCTGGTAGCCAGCAGGGTGGCGGGCAGCGGTTTCCGCCGCACAATGGCAAACCCTGTCTCGTAAAGGGCAATGTTCACGATCATTACCAGGGAGGAGATGCCAAGCACACCAAACAGCTCTGCTACCTGTATCGCGGGCAGGAACTTGTATTGGGAATTACCCAGGTACCACGGGAAGATGAACGGGATGGAGAACTCCAGAGCTACAAAGAGGGCAAGTCGCAATACGGCTCTCTTCCATGGTACCGACGATTCTAGCAGTCTTGAGCCCATTGCCCAGAGACCGAACCGCAGCCCTTGATATGCGCAGAGGAGCAGACAGAGAAGGGCTGCAATCGCCATGGGGAGGTGGCCGAAGGTGATGAGCAAGCCGTAAATCCAGTAGAATCCGCCCAGGTTGGTGACCAGGCCCATCAGCATTCCGTAACGGAATGCTGATCTGGGGGTCTGGTTTTCCATGGCGGCCATGAGAGGGAGCATGCCAAGCCATGCGAGGGGCCAGATGTCTCCATTGGGGTAAGAGGAGAATATCATCACCCCTGAGAGTACGGCGAGGGCTGTTCGCAGCAGGATTCCCCGTTTTGAGACGGTGGTTTTAGAGATGGGGGTGGTGATAGCGAAAGCGGAAGCGGAATCTGAGGCTGAGGCTGAGGCTGATAAGTCAGATCCTCTCGCTCCTGAGCCAGAAAGAGCTGCCACGCCGGTCTCCTCAACCATGGTCATGTCTCCTGGTGCTAGTGCTTGCGTATGTACTGGTGCTGAGGCTTGTGCAGCGCTTTCCATTCTGCTGTCTCCAGTCTGGATTTTCTCAGTGGTAGTCAAATTCATTGGTCCCCTGTGTGCTCAATAAAATTGATAAGGCTTAATCCCTAATTCTCATTAAGGTTTTTTACAAGGCATTCCTTGGTTGCTCAGATGGGAACAGTACTTATTTCTTTGGCTATGGTCAAAATGAGTGGTAGTGGATATAAAACATTCCTTAAAAAAGATGTCGGTAAATTAGATGTACCATTGGCCATACAGGGCTTTTCGTGATATTCTTCGCGCCACTCATCTTGGGGGTATTCGAAATTCAACAACCAAACCTGCTTGCGGGCTGCCAGGCAGTCTAATAGCCAAGGGAGGTACCCATGTCGGGTCACAACAAGTGGTCCACCATTAAACACAAGAAGGGGAAGGCCGATGCCGCAAGGGGCAAGGTCTTCACCAAGCTGATCAAGGAAATTACCGTTGCTGCACGCATGGGCGGTAGTGATCCTACTGGTAATCCACGTCTGCGCACAGCCTTGGATGCGGCCAGGGTGGCTAATATGCCTAAAGACAACATCGACCGGGCTATCAAAAAAGGAACCGGCGAGTTGGAAGGTGTGATTTACGAAGAGATTGTTTACGAAGGATACGGGCCTTCCGGTGTGGCCGTGCTGCTGGAATGCATGACCGACAATAAGAATCGTACCGTGCCCGAGCTACGGAAGATTTTCTCCAAGTTCGGTGGAAATCTGGGAGAGAGTGGGTGTGTAGGCTGGATGTTCGATAGCAAGGGCGTTATTACCATTAACCGTGAAGGTGTGGACGGCGATCTTATTCTGGAGCATGCACTGGAAGCTGGCGCAGAGGATGTGAAAGAGTCTGATGAGGAGTTTGAGGTTATCACCTCCATGGAGGACTTTGAAACGGTGAAGGCTGCCTTGGAAGGTGCAGGGCTGGCATTTGAATCAGCCGAGCTGACTCGGATTCCCCAGACTACCATAAATCTTACTGGTAAGCATGCAGAGCAGATGTTGCGCATGATGGACACACTGGATGACCATGATGATGTCCAGAATGTGTACGCCAATTATGAGATTGATGATGCGGAGTTGGAAAGCGCTCTGTCTTGATTTTCTGGGCTGGATCTGGTGCTGGTGGCGCAGTGTATGGCCCGGGCATGATTACGGGCATGGCCGCAGCAGTTGCCACAGCTACAGCTACAGCTATAGCCACAGCCGCAGCCGCTGCAGTCGGTATGCTCAAGCTCAAGGTCAAGGTTAAACTCAAAATTGAGCACGAGCACAAGCATGAGCTCAAACGGACCAGTGCCCAAGGCTGTTGCCCCTGGAGGGATGGGAATGGTTAGCAGGTCTGCGGCCGGCGGGCAAAGGGTTCAACGGGTGCTCGGGATTGACCCCGGCACCCGGTTGACCGGATTTGGCATCGTTGAGGGGGATGGGCACAGGCTCAGTCTGGTGGCCAGCGGAACCATTGTCCTGACCAGCTCCAAGCTCCTTAGCCAGCGTCTGGTAAAGATTCACGACCAGTTGATGCAACTGATCAATGAATATAAACCGGATGTGGTTGCGGTTGAGGATCTCTTTCTGCACAAGAATGCCATGTCTGCCCTGAAGCTGGGGCACGCCCGGGGGGTGATTCTTCTGAGCGCAGCAAGTGCTGGGCTTGATGTCTATCCATATCCTCCCACTGTGGTAAAGCAGTATGTAACTGGTTATGGGCGTGCTGAAAAAGGGCAGGTCTCAGAGATGGTCCGTTTCCTGCTTAGTATGGGGCGGGACCCAAAACCCGACGAAGGGGATGCCCTGGCCATAGCCATCTGTCACTTGTTTCAGCAGCGTGACGGATTCCTCCCAGGAGATTTGACATGATTGCCCAACTGGTTGGGGTGGTTATAGACAAAGGCGCCGATGGTCTGGTGGTGGATGTGAATGGAGTGGGGTACCTGCTCCAGGTTTCCATGACTACGTTGGCAACCCTTCCTCCCGTTGGGAGTAAGGCCACTGTTAAAGTGCATACTGTGGTGCGGGATGATGCCATCATGCTGTTTGGATTCGCCGATGATGATGAGAAGCGTCTGTTCCGCATGCTGATTGGCGTGACCGGCATAGGCCCCAAGGTGGCTCTTACAATACTGTCAGGTCTATCGGCCCAGGAACTTGCCCATGCAATCCATAACCGTGAGATTGGACGTCTGGTGCGGGTCCCAGGGGTAGGTAAGAAGACAGCAGAGAGGTTGGTTCTGGAGCTGTCAGAAAAGCTGCCCGCTGCTTTTGCCATGCTTGGTGGAGCCGCCGGTGGTGGTGGCGCAGGGGGGGCTGTGACTGGGGCGGGGGCTGGCAGAGGTCTTGCCGGGCGAGTGGGGCGGGGAACAGGCCCAGGTGCGCTGTTGGCAGATTTGGCTGAGGCCCTTGGTAGTCTGGGGCTTAAGAATAGCGAAATTGAAAGAATCTGTACTGCCATGCGCAAGCGAGCCGAGAATGGTGCCACTCTGGAGACACTCCTCTCTGAGGCTTTACGTATGTAGGTGCAATATGGACCATTTTGCAGGACAAAACGACAATATCAATCCGGTACCAGGCAGGGAGGATGAGGTTTTTGACCGTGCCCTTCGCCCCTCCGGGTTTGATGAGTATGTGGGTCAGTCTAGACTGACCGATAACCTGAAGGTCTTTGTAACTGCGGCCAGGCAGCGGAATGAACCACTGGATCACGTCCTGTTCTGTGGTCCGCCTGGGTTGGGCAAGACCACCCTGGCTCACATCATGTCGAAGGAGATGGATGCCCCCATAACCTGTGTGCAGGCACCCGCTCTGGAGCGCAAGGCAGACCTGGCTGGGATTCTTACCAATTTGCGAGAGAAGGAAGTCCTGTTCATAGACGAGATCCACCGGCTTAACCCGGCTGTGGAAGAGTGTCTCTACGCGGCCATGGAGGATTTTCACTTTGATGTGGTGTTTGGGGAGGGGCCGCGGGCCCGTAGTATCAGACTGCCCCTGAAGCCATTTACCTTGGTGGGAGCCACTACCAGGACCGGTCTCCTCACCGGCCCCCTTCGCGACAGGTTCGGGGTGACCGGACGACTGGAGTACTACGCTGATAGCGATCTGGCGTCAATCATTGAGAGGTCTGCCAAGATCCTCAATATCCAGATCCATCCTGATGCTTCGGTGGAGATCGCCAGACGTTCTCGGGGTACTCCCAGGATTGCCAACCGCTTGCTCAGGAGAGTACGGGACTTCGCAGAGGTGGAGGGCAATGGAAGCATCGACAAGGAGATGGCCTCTTCGTCCCTGGGCAGGCTTGATGTGGATAACATGGGGCTGGACAGGATGGACCGGGCTTTCCTTACTACCATTATCTCCAAGTTTGATGGTGGGCCGGTAGGGATCGATACTCTGGCTGCATCTGTCGGTGAGCAGCGTGATACCCTGGAGGATGTGGTCGAGCCATACCTGATGCAGCAAGGGTTTCTTCATCGGACGCCACGGGGGCGAATTATTACCAGATTTGCTTGTGAGCATCTAGGCCTGCCCATCCCTCGTGGAATAACCGCCTATGCCCTTGGTGTGGTGGCTGATGAGAGTAAGGGCCAGAGTTCCTTCTTCGATTTGTGCGAAGATCACATGCCCGATGACCAAGAGGACCAGTAATCCTTTATCATATGTGCCTACCTATATCAGCCAATGCCTTTCAGGTAGAGGCTGACATGAAGTACCGATAAGATGCGAAGGGGACCTCTGAATCCTACTCCTCATACCCTACCGGTTCCATATAAGTAATCCCAAATTCTGAACTCTGAAAACGTTCCCAAAAATTTCTCACTCATTCCTGAATGTTTTCCACTAGAGAAGGAAATTTTTCCAATTGCGAAGATGCCCATTGATTAAGTGGCTTTTGCCATCTTAGATCTTGCTAATTCGTCTTCGGAATAATTAAATGGTGTTGTTCAGATACATAGTTGGTTTTGCTATGAATAAAATTTTTACACCCACCTAATAGGTAAACGGGAAAGATATTTACATCCATAAGCTGGATGAGTATATAATTTATACATGTCAACCTGCCTATCGGGGGTTGACACCTGACTCTCGTCCCATCTTAGATGAGTCCACATACAAGCTTGCACAAGGTTTCCTCACTATTTTTCTCCAAAAATACGTCAAGTCTTGATTTGGCACAGCCAGTGCAACGGAAGAGATCCGTTACCCCGAATTAATAAACCACCAGGAGTCGTAAGCCTCCATATCAATAACTCAGGAGACAAAATGCCGAAGGTTAGCACCAGTAACAGAAATAGCAGCCTCGATCGATATTTGTCAGAGGTAAATAAATACCCAACCCTTGCTCCTGAGGAAGAAAGGGAGTTGGCAAGACGGTGGCAGGAGCATGGAGATCAGGAAGCTGCTCAAAGGCTGGTTACTTCCAATCTGCGTTTTGTGGTGAAGATCGCAGCAGAGTACAAATCTCATGGTTTTCGATTCAGGGATCTGATCCAGGAAGGTAATGTTGGGTTGTTGCAGGCTATCTCCCGATTCGATCCCGAGAGGGGAGTTCGTCTTCTCACCTATGCGGTCTGGTGGATCAGAAGCAGTATACTTTCATATATCTTGAGAACCTGGAGCCTGGTTCGGATTGGTACTACCAGGAGTCAGCGGAAGCTCTTTTTCGCACTGCGAAAGACCAGACGCCGGCTTCGTGCTCTTGAGGGCAAAGAGCCTGAGCGTGAAGAGCTTGCTGAAGCTCTCGATACGGATCCTGAAACCGTGGAGCAGATGGAGGGAATGCTGACCGCAAGGGATACCAGCCTTCATGCCCCGGTGCGTGACGGAGAAGATCTTACCTTGATGGATAGGATTGCTGATGAGCAGCCCCTGCCCGAGGAGAGGGTCGGAGATACGGAAGAGGCCATTAAGGTCAAGGCAGCTTTTGCAGAAGCTCTGGCCATCCTGGATCCCAGGGAGCGGGCCATTATAGAGAAGCGACATCTCATCGAGCAGGATGAGCGGGCCACTCTCTCTGAGCTGGGTGAGGAGTTTGGGGTAACCCGTGAGAGGGTGCGCCAGCTTGAAAGCAGGGCTAAACGGAAGCTCCGCGACAAGCTTACTTCCCTGCTGCCTGAGGAGACCCTCTGCTACAACATGTTTTCCGGTTGAATAATCTGAATTTATTGATGATTGCCCTGCCCTGCGAAACGGAACGGTTTGACCCTGTTTATCCCCGAATATGGTATAAGAGAGCAAACAAGATAACGATTTGGTTTGGACTACCGTGCTGCACTGCCATTGGGATGGGGCAGGTTTTTCTTCCATAAATTCCTCCCCATCGGAACTAATTGTGCGCAGATGGAGATTTTCACTCCCACAGGGGCTTGAATATGGCGATAGGGGACTGAAAATACGGTAACTTATCTCGTTGATTAGGCGCCTTGTGGGGGGGCTTGTACCGAAACCCCTTTACATGGGTTGATTGTTGCAGCATTTATACAGTGTCTTATCTCGGCTGAGGTATTGGCAGCTAAGCCCTTTGGGGCTTACCCGTGTCATCTGGAGAGGCGGTCCGAAAGCATGCCAAGGGCTGCATGAATTGCCAGCTCCAGTCATGGTTGATGCATGGTCGGACACGACAGTCAGAAAGGGTTGACGTGGTTCAGAATCCTCCCAGTTCCCAGAATGAGCCAAAGCACAGATTGCTGATTGTTGATGATGATCAGGATATTCTTGATGGTGCGGTAATGATCCTGGAATCGGAAGGATACATTATCGAGACCGCAAGTAGCGCTGAAGAGGCCCTGGAAATGCTGCGGGACCGCACATTTGGTCTGGTCCTGGCTGATTACCATCTGCCTGGTAAGAGTGGCGCCTATCTGGCCCGCATGGTCCGGGAACACTGCCCCTCCACTGCCATTGTCATGATCACCGCCCATGCAACCGTGCCCAGCGCCGTAGAAGCACTGCGTACCGGGGCCGACGATTATCTCACTAAACCAATCAAACCTTCAGTTCTTAAGGAGAGGGTGAACAGTCTGGTAAGTTACCGCCCAGGGTATCTACCCAACAGCCTCCTCCGTGATGAGGTGTCTGAAGAGGTGGTGTTTGATGGCATGTCGGCTCGTTCGGTGCGAATGCGCAGTGTGTTCGAGAAGATTAAGCTGGCAGCCTACGCTGATACAACCATTTTAGTTACTGGTGAGAGCGGCACTGGCAAGGAGTTGGTCGCCAGGTCTATTCACACCCGCAGTCAACGGAGCAAGGGGCCGTTCATTGCAGTGAATACGGGGGCCATACCAAGGGAATTGATTGGTTCCGAATTGTTCGGGCATGAGCGTGGCTCTTTTACTGGTGCCACTGAGCGGAAGAGCGGTAAGTTCGAACAGGCTGAGAATGGTACCCTGTTTCTTGATGAGATTGCCTCCATGGATGAGCGCACTCAGGTCAACCTGTTGAGGGTGTTGGAGACCTTCAGGTTCACCAGGATCGGCGGGAATAAGGAGCTGAAGGCTAACGTGAGGGTGGTTGCTGCATCCAACAGGGATTTGCAGGAGATGGTAAAGACTGGTGAGTTTCGTGAGGATCTCTACTATCGCCTCAGTGTATTGAGAATTGACCTGCCTTCATTGCGGGAAAGGCGGGAAGACATCATGGTTCTGGTTCATGTGTTTTTGCGTGAGTGCTGTAGGCGCTATCGAAAGGATGTGCGCATAATCCCACCTGAGACCCAGAAGGCTCTTGAGAGCTATAGTTGGCCGGGCAATGTGCGGGAGCTGCGCAATGTGGTTGAGCAGGCTGTGCTGTTGGCAAGGGACGATAAGTTTCAGGCTGACCTGCTTCCCAGGACCATTGATGCTGGAAGTACTGTTACCACGGAGATTCACCTGCCCTTGGGGTGTACTTTAAGAGGAGCCGAAAGGGAAATAATCGAAAAAACTCTTCAAGCTAATGATGGCAACAAGAAGAAAACAGCTAAGGTGCTGGGAATCAGCCGTCGGTCTCTTTATAACAAGCTGGCAATCTACGCTGGGATGGATGGCCTTGGCGGTGATGTGGGTGTGGATGGCATTGATATTGATGATCTGGATAATGATGACTCAGACAATGATGATGATGTGATTTTAGATATGTAGGGGCACGGCATGCCGTATGTATGTTCGGTTAAGCTTCAACTCCATGCCATTAAGCCATCAAGCACCCTATCATGTCTGCT
>CAYZFJ010000091.1:0-13845 GCA_964477705.1 uncultured Myxococcia bacterium
TATGGAATTGAAGCTTAACAGAACACACATACGGCATGCCGTGCCCCTACAGACGATGAGGCGGAGGGGAACAACTTGGGCAGGGTGACAATCAGTTAATCCGTTCCTGGATCAGCTTGTGCAACTGGCCTTGATCTACGGGTTTATCGATAAAAGAATCAATCCCGGACCACCTGCGCAGCTCTTTGGTAGAGCTGTCAAACCGCTTACCTGTTACTGAAGCAACACTGGAGAGCATGAGAATTGGAATAGTAGCAAACCGCTCCATCTTCCGAATCTGGTACCCCAGGGTAAATCCGGTATCAAAGTGCTCCAGCATCAACTCCAGCACTACCAGATCCGGCGTTTCGTTCTCCAGCAGATCCATGGCATCCTTGCCACTCTCAGCGGTCAACACCTTATAACCAAGCCCAGAAAAATAATCTTTCTGAGCCGACAGAAACTCAGAGTCATCATCTATAAAGAGAATCGTTTTCATGTTTTACCAAAGCTCCCGGCCTACTTTGTGGCCTGAACACAAACGAGACAGTGCCCCACGCTGCTGGCTGTCAGGCATCCCCATTGGAACGGTCCACATACTTACGATGCAAGAGTTTGTGGCTCATCTCACCAAGCGGTTTACCCAACAGGGTCCGATACAGCTCCTGAACAGTCTCGTTCTGGTGAGAACCACGGGCTGGAGCCTTCCGGTCCGCCTCATACAGACGACGGAGACGGTCCTTGAGGGCATCGGAGTCAGTGCCATAGGGCTGTCCACCACCACCCACGCATCCGCCAGGACAAGTCATCACCTCAATAAAATGGAGATTCAACTTGCCGCTGCGGATCTGCTCCAACAGAGGCTCCACCTGCCCGAGTCCGTTGACAACAGCAAACTCCAGGGTGAGATCTCCAACGTTAAAGGAGAAGATTTTTACATAATCGAGTCCCCGGGCCTCTTTAATTTTCGGCCCATTGGCAATCTCCTTGCCAGTCACCAGATAGTGTGCAGTCCGAATGGCCGCCTCCATGACACCACCTGTACCGCCAAATATCCTGCCGGCACCGGTGGCCTCACCAAGGGGGTTATCCAGCTCGGTCCGACCCTGGTGTCGGTTCAGGTCCATACCAAACCGGCTGAACAGATCCTTGAGCTCTCTGGTGGTAAGCACGGCGTCAACATCGCCCAGCTCCCTGGCCTCATATTTCTTGGCCGTGCACGGCATGATTGACACACTGTAAATCCGCTTATCACCAACCGCCGGTACATTCTTGGGAGCAAGCTCCTTGATCAGGGCCCCTGCCATCTGCTGGGGTGACTTGCAGCTAGAGAGATTGGGGAGCAGCTCCGGATGGTACAGCTCCACGTAGCGGATCCAGCCAGGGGAACAGCTCGTAAACATGGGGATTGGCTTATTGTTTGTCAGCCGATCCACCAGCTCAGAGACCTCCTCCATAATGGTGAGATCTGCAGTGAATGCCGTATCAAAGACCGCCTTAAACCCGATGGACTTCAAGGCAGAAGCCAGAGTCTCCAGCACGCTGGTGACCGAAGTGCCCTCAACCTCCTCCAGGAGAGTCGCCGGAACCGCAGGAGCCACCTGGGCCACCACGGCCACATTGGGATCCGCCAGGGCAGTGAGCACCTGGTCCACAGCGCTCTTTTCCATGAGAGCACCAGTTGGGCAAACCCTGACACACTGTCCACAGAAGACACAGCCGGACACATTCAAGCCTTCATGGAAGGCGGGATCTACCCTGGTCTTCACACCCCGGAAGGCAAAGTCGATGGCACCCACGCCCTGCAGATGCTGGCATGCAGCCACACAGCGACCACACAGAATGCACTTGTTAGGGTCTCGCACAATAGATGGCGATGACACATCAATGGGATGGGATTGCTTCGAGCCTGAGTATCGACGCTGACGCACACCCAGTTCCCATGAGAGCTTAGAGAGCTTGCAGTCATCATGTTTCTGACAAACCAGACAATCGTCGGGGTGATTAGCCAGAAGCAGCTCCATAATGTTGCGACGGACCTTCTGGAGCCGGGGAGTATGAGTCTGCACAACCATCCCGTCCCTGGCTTCCAGGGTGCAACTGGTCATCAGCTTGGGAATTCCCTCGACCTCAACCACGCACATGCGACACGACGCAGACGGCGAAGGAGCCCAGTCCAGAGCACACAGGTGGGGAATGTCTATCCCTGCCTTGGTGGCAATGGTGAGGACTGTTTCCCCGCTTTCAAATTCTATTTCTCGATTGTTAATGGTGATTTTCACCTTAAATACCTCTTGAGCTAGGCTTGCGCCTCAGCCTCAGCTTCGGCTTTTAGATTTCATAGCGCCCCCACACCAACCGACTGCTGCCCCACACCAACCGGCCACCCTCCCCGTTCAGCCTTCCAGCCAGATAGCATCCTTGGGACACGCACTAACACAAGCACCACACCCCACACAACGATCGGTCAGAATATAATGGGCCTGCTTTCGCTCTCCAACGATGGCGTCAGATGCGCATTTCTTCTTACAAATGGAACAACCTATGCAAAGCCCGGTATCAATCTTATATGTGCGAAGCCCTTTACAGGCACCTGCCGGGCACTTATTGGCCAGCACATGGGCCTCGTATTCATCACGGAAATAACGCAGAGTACTCAAGATCGGATTACCTGACGTGTTGCCAAGCCCGCAGAGTGCCGTATCTTTGATGGTCTGGGCCAGCTCCTCCAGATAGAGGATCCCCTCAAAACGATTCAGGCGAGCAATTTCATCGCCCACAGGACGAGAAGTGAATGCAGTGAGGATCTCATGCATTCGGGTAGTCCCCTCACGACACGGGGTGCACTTGCCACATGATTCGTTCTTGATGAAATCCATAAAGAACTTGGCCAGATCGACCATGCAGGTCCGTTCATCCATGACCACCATGCCGCCCGACCCCATCATGGCACCCTTCTTGATCAGGTCCTGATAATCCACAGGCACATCAAGGTGCTGCTCCGGGATGCAGCCACCGCTGGGACCGCCAATCTGAACAGCCTTAATCCGGTGTCCTGGCAATGCGCCGCCGCCGATATCATAGAGGATCTCCCTGAGCGGAGTACCTACAGGAACCTCAACCAGACCTGTATTGCTGATGGCACCACTGAGGGCAAAGACCTTAGTGCCGGGTCTGCCGCCAATTCCCAGGTTTTTGAACCACTGTGGCCCATGAACCAGGATGGAAGCCACATTTGCCAAAGTTTCCACATTGTTCAAAATGGTGGGCTTCTTGTGCAATCCACTCACTGCCGGATATGGCGGCCTGTTGCGGGGCATCCCCCTACATCCCTCAATGCTGGCGATGATGGCAGTCTCCTCGCCACAAACGAACGCACCGGCCCCCTTCTTCACCTTGACATCAAAGGAGAAGAGGCTATCGAGGATGTTGTCACCAAGCAACCCAGCATGGCGGCACTGCTCGATGGCATTGTTCAGTCGCTTGATCGCCAGGGGATACTCGGCTCGGCAGTAGATATAGCCCTTATTTGCACCAATGGCGTAAGCGGCGATGAGGATGCCTTCAATCACCCGGAAGGGGTCGCCTTCAAGCACTGCCCTGTCCATGAAAGCACCCGGATCACCCTCGTCTGCATTGCAGATGATATACTTCTCGGAGCTTACCTGGTCGAGAGCCATCTTCCACTTGCGCCCAGTAGGGAACCCGGCGCCGCCACGCCCCTGAAGCCCGGACTGGGTAACCTCTTCACATACCTCCGCTGGAGTCATGGAGGTAAGCGCCCGGGATGCGGCCTTGAAGGCTCCATAAGCAAGGGCTGCATCCAGAGAGGTGGGATCAATAATCCCACACTTCTTCAGCACATTCTTTTTCTGCTTTGCAAAGAATGGTGCTGCACTAACCAGCGGAACAGCAGCCAGCTCATCGTCGAGTCCAGCCCCAGCAACAGCAATATTAGCTGTGCTGGCAGCGGTCCTCGCTTTTGCTTCCCCTTCTGCTTCAGCAGAACCATCAGCAGCACTTCCTGCTGCGGCTTGAGCTGGCGCAGGGAACGCATCAACGAAATGGGCAGTAGCTTCATGGCGTCCGAACAGATACTTGTTTAGCCAATTGCCATTGACAAAGGTCTCCAGCAGGAACTCGTCGATATTGTCCGGCGATATATCGCAGTAGGAGATCCTTGGCCCGTGGCCTCTCTGGATGTCAACGAAGACCTCACGCTGGCAGTAACCGATACAACCCACCTCAATCACGGTGGCTTGCAGGTTGCGCTCCTTGATGAAGCTATTGATTTTGCGGATAACCTCACCGGCTCCATTGGCCAGACCGCAAGTGGCAGCGCCAACGAAGATCAGGGTCTCAACACCACCCCGCAGGGCGTGCTCCCTGCGCTTAATGCGAAGATCCCTGCAATCCGAACTATCATGGCAAACTGGGCCTTCTTCAATGCAGGTGATCAAATGTCTACAGGGGCTCAATCTGCTGTGTGTGCAAAGCGAGCAACATCTGTTGGTCAATTCTGTCTGTTTCATTTGGCATTCTCCAGACTGTCGAGAAGCCTGTCGAGCTTTTCGATGGTCAAATGGCCATGAAACTCGCCATTGACCGTGATCACAGGGGCAATGGAGCAGGCGCCGATGCAGGCAACAGTAACTACCGAAAACTTGCCGTCCCGGGAATTGCCGTCTTCGCGCAGGCGCAGACGGGTCTTCAGGTGATCCAGGATTTCAGCGCTGCCTTTAACGTGGCAGGCAGTACCCCTGCAAACCTGAATCACATGCTCACCAAGGCTGGCAAATCGAAACTGGTTATAAAAGGTGGCAACGCCATAAACCTTGCTGACCGGAACCGATATGGCCCTGGCAATGCTTTGCATGGACTCGGGGGGAAGATATCCCAGCTCTTCCTGCATTTCCTGCAGCAAGGGGATCAGGTCTTCCTCACAAAGATGAGAATGAGAACTGATGATCTCGTTTACGCTTCGCATAGCGTCAAAACTCCGATTAAGGCCCAATGAAGACACACTCAAACCAGCCCCTGAGGCCTTTATTCTGAATTTTATAAAAAAAACGGATCGTCAGTGGGGTTTCTTTACCTAACCTCAAAGACGTCCGATAACCTCAACATGCTCTGTACCTACCCAGCCTTCGCAGCTTTTCAACATACAGAAATACAGGTATTACCCGTAAATATACTCAAACTGGTCGTGCTCTAAAAATCACAATCATTTAAGGTTGAACATATTTGGTTGTGAACATATTCACAGCCTCCACCACTTGTCAAGGAAAAGGATCGATGCAAGGGTAATAAAAAATCCAAACCTTCGGAGCATCCCAAACTGCGCCCCAGGTTACCCCAATTGCAGCTTGTAACAAACAAGCACAGGGTTTTTATTGCACGCTCATGTAGATTTATTTTCGGGAGGAGCCCCCTCCGTTAAGCACTACCCAATTGCAGCCAATTTCCCTTGCCCAGACCGCTCAATTTCTGTCTGTGATCACAGGAACAGGAACTTGAAGGATTTGCAGCCTCGTACTTGTTCAATATCGAGAAAAAATTCACCGTAGGAATAAGCAGGCATTACAATCAGTTACACAGCGACAATCCTGCTTCGCTTCAATACGCTATTTGAGCCAAAGCAGGCCCACAACAGGTTGACGGTTTATCTAATCCTCAATTAACAGCACACACAAGCAGGATGGTAGTTTGATGGGCGACCCCAAATGTGTTCAGCAGGCTCTGGTTCTCAATATATTAAATGAATCAATCCAGGTAGAGAAGCTGGCCTACAAACTGTACATGCTGTTCTACAACCAGTTTCCCAGTGATTCAGATTTCTGGTGGCAGATAGCCCATGAGGAGTTGAACCACGCTTCCCTGCTGCGCTCTATCAAGGAATACTATCTACCCCAGGGATTGTCGTCTGAACTGGTGAAAGCAACTGATGATCTTGATGCCTTAAGAGAGCTTAATGCTGACCTCAGCGCTCATATCGACCGGTTCACCAAAACCCCGCCAAGCCGGGAGGAAGCATTCCAGTTCGCTTGCTCTGTGGAGCAGAATATTGCCGAAGAACACTACCAGCAGTTCATGATCAAGAAGGAGCCTTCCAGATTGGACCAGCTATTCCAACAACTGAACACAGGCTCCCTGGATCACCTGGAACGACTGAAGGCGCACTTTCAGATAGATGAAAAGTGAAGGGGGGGGGATTGGATTGATATGGCGAGGAAGGCAGCGAAGAAGACAGTGAAGGACGCAGAACTAAGGCATCTGGCATAAATTATATTGTCAAGCACACCCCAACCCGACAGGGAATGACTGTTTGGAGAAGGGCACGGCATGCCGTGCCCCTACATCCGAGGTCAGGTATCTGTTGAAGAAGGTGGCAATATAATTCTGCTCAGGCTCCTAAGCTGTTTTTCTAACCTTTTAACAAATTAAGAAGCAGCTTGTTTGTCTGGCGAGCCCGCTCAATGAGCGGCGGCAATTTGCCGTTGATCTTATCCCTGATATTTCCCCTCGTATCCCAGGACTTATCGATGGTTGCAAGGAGTCTTCCGCTCTCCACCTCTCCAATTGGAGGCATGGGCATGTCCAGGGAGTCGAGAAGCCCGGCCACCTTGGATGCGTAAGGTAAGGCAGTGAGTGGGGTTCCCCTCAACGCCGCAAAAATGAGAAAATGGAGCCGCATCCCCACCGCAAGCTGGAAGTGTCCGATTATATCCATAATCTGGCGGGGGGAGTATCTCCGTCTCAGCACCTCTACCGCTTCGGGATTCTGCATCCTGCCTATAACTGCATGGCTATGCTGAACGTCGGACAATTCCATGGGTACAAAGACCACATCCGCATTGAATCTCTCAATCACAAAATCGGCCGCACTTGCAATCAGCGCATGGTACTGCATGGGGTCCAGATGGGGGGCTGCCGGCCCCGGTTCCCGTACTGAAAACCCCACAACGGGACGATCAAAAGTCAACCCTTCTACTCTCAACTGATCAATGGGCACCTCTTCGGGCTCCAGCAAGAGGGCAGGATCAGCGGTAAGGTGGATATCACGGGTAACCCCCACATCCTCAAGGAGCCGATAGCCATTACGGTCACGCACAGTAATCAGGGCGCACTGGGAGAGTGCTTCCTGAACAGCCTTTCTGGCAGTGGGGGAGTTGAGCGGACCAGCGCTTACCGCATAGATAGCCACAGGCACATTGTTTTCATGGGCCAGAAAAACTTCACGAAGATAGGTCTGGGCATCATGATCATATAAGATCCCGCCTCCACCCAGGATTAGCAGGTCAAGTTCCTTGACTACCAGAGCGCTCTCTTTGCGGGTCATGTCTCGCACAGCCACCGCACACTCCACCTGGTGACGGGCCATGGTGTCGGTGGGGTTTCGGGAAAACACCGTGATATCCGCATCAACAGAAGCCCTGAGTTGGGAGAGTACGCCCTCCAGAATGGCTTCGTCTCCCAGATTCATTCCCCCATAGGACCCTGAAATACCAATCTTGTACTTGTAATGGTTTTTCGGTTCAAGCATCGCCCAGCTCCTTCCATGCGCCATGTTGGAGCCCGGCCATGTGAAGTCAAGATGCGGGGAGCGTAGGGAGACCAATCAGACAATGGAAACATCCATCTTACGACTTACGACTTACGACTTACGACTTACGACTTACGACTTACGACTTACGACTTGCAACCCTCGACCTGCATCACCGCACGCATGCGGGAGGTCAGGTAGAGCGCAGGGTAGATTGGGCCGAAGAGGACGAGAAACAGGGAGACATCCTGATACAGAGCGGGCGCAATGGCAGACCGTCCAAAGACGTAGAGCAACAGGGCCACCCCGAACGTGACAAGCTGTACCAGCCATATCCCCCTCAACCATCTCCAGGCCTTTAACCCATGCCCGCCTCGAGAAAACAGCACCATCAAACCAGGTACCACTGCACATGCAATAACTGGATTAAGAATTAGCAGGTTCTGATTCCAATACATAAACTCATGATCAGTAAAACAAGCAGCAAAAAACAGAATCGCTCCCAGCAGGCCCCCAATCATGCCTACCCCAGCATGCAGCAAGCCGAGAAGCCTGCGGCCCCCTCTGGTGCCCACGCCCGTGATTGAGGTAGTTCTTCTCCGGGCTCTCCCTTCGTTAACCTCAACGACCATTTTTCTATTGTTGTTTGTGACAAAACCGAGGAGGAATATAAGGCCCCCCACCACCAGCCCCACCACAAGGGCAATGGGAGCCAGGCTGCGGGGGGCTTCAGGCAATGGAGCCCATTTGGACGATTTACTGAGGCTCCTGGTCTCCCCCAACAGAGGCACCGGTTCTTGTTGCCCTACCTGCGAATCCTGTACATAAGCGAACTCCTGAAACACCCGCTCCAGCTCGACAGGCAGAAACATCTCTTCCCACACAGTAATCGGCCTGTCATTAGCCATACCATTACTGTAAACCGCAAACAGCTCTCCGAACAAATCCGTAGTGCTGTGACGCCGCACATGCTCCCTTCCAGTCATTCTACCAGGAATAGTTGCGGTCGAATCCCTCAACTGACCGCCCAGCACCTTGTCAACAGCATCCCTGATTCTGGTGGCACAGTTGGACGTGTAATGATCGTACAGGTATTTTCTGTTCTCAGGCTTAACATCGTCGGCCAGAATACCCGCCAGTTCCAGTTTCGCCTCGGGGGTGAGGTTAAGCTCAGCGACCCGTAAATCCCTGTTGCTGCGAGCGTAACGCTGGAGGGTGGATTTTGCGTTGAAGTCCCTGACCTCAAAGAAGAGCCTACCTCCAAGGTACTGGAGCATGTTTTCATCTTCCATGGTGAATACGCCATAGTTATACAGGCGGGCGACTTTTAGCGCCCTGTCCTCTACCAACAATCCGGAATGCCCGTAGAGCATAAAAAAGGAGCTACCTTGGCCAACAGAGACCAGACTGATAACCAGATCTTCTCCCCGGCTCTGACCAGACGAGTGCCAAGGCACAGGATGTGCAAAAGATCCCTTGCTGCCTGCAGATTGACGGGTAGCAGGCTCGGGTCCACCATGCCCACCGCTCATTTTGCCATCAACAGAATCCTGCCCACGGTCATTGGTCTGCCCAACACCGCCTCTGGCTGGAGTGCCTACCAGAGAATCCCCATTGGCAGTCTTCACACCGCCCCCCAGCAAACAGGTGGCGACCGCAACACCAATGAGGATGCCCATTAGATGGGGCAATTCCCTGATCTGTTTTATACTCAGCACGATTACCTTTCTGGCTTGTTAGGTGACTCTATCCACTCTGTTGAGGTATAACTATATATCCCTTTCATCACTTCCCTGGCTGAATAAAAACTGCTTTGGGGACCAATATCCAGCTAACTCGACCAACACCATGCCAACGCCATGCCACGCCACTAGACCGCTGCCCAGAGTCGATTGCATACCAGCTCACACCACCAATCCATTGGCTACCGCTGGGCAACGCAAAATTACAGCGCACTCTTATGGCGAGTTGGCCATATAGTCAATTAAGCAATAATTGCCACTGAAAATATTTTAACCACCTTAAAAATTTCAATAAGGTATGGGAACAAAACTATCGAGTATAATTTTTTCTAAATAGTCTTGACACTAAATTCTTTTTTGCGTTTACTGCTAAGGATATTTGATGCTAAACATATCGGTTAAGCAGGAATTCAATTAAAATCGGGCCACCATCTGGCCATGGAAGCGCTTTAAATTCGAAACAATGAGAGAGGGAGGGAAAGAGAGGCAGACAGCAAACGACTCACCATGTCCATTTGCATTCTGCAAGGCCCCTGAAGTATAACTGGCCCTCCAAAATCATTGTTGACGGACAAAGATTCAGCAATCACTGGAGTGAATAATGGGAGATGCAATCCTGTATGCCTGGCGAGAGACGATCCGGCGCAAGAATCGTTCCCTGTGGAATATTTTAGGGTATCTGGTAGCAGTAGCATTTCTGGTGGTATCTATCACCACAATAGGCCTGTCCAGCGATGCCACACAGAGCTCCCTGGCAAACACCGGCACCCAGTTCATAGGCTTCTACCCCAAGACCTTCGAAACCGCATCCCAACAGGAGATTCAGCCTCTCGACCCTGAAAACGAGGGTTTTGTGGCGAGCAATACCCCTTCAATGTTGTTCAGCAGGGAATTGATTGAAAAAATGAATCAATCGCCCAATGTTAAGTATGCATCCCCTTTCCTGAGCTTCCGAATCCAGGCCGACGGCAGTGACCGCAGCCTGCTCATGGCCGGCTTCGACCCCAATGACATGGAAGCAGTAACCGCCGCTGGTTGTTCTGCCACTAATGTGGTGGAAGGGCGGTTCCTCCAGCCCGGCGACTCAGGTGTAGTTCTTCTAGAGCAGACCTATGCGGAATCGATGAAGCTAAAGTCGGGCCAGACCATCAAGCTGGGTCAGAAGGATTTTCGCATCATCGGCGTGGTCAGCCCCGGCACCCGGCCTGCCAAAGCCGATGTTTACATGTCCATTACCGAAGCAGAGAAGGTGATCAACGGACGCCTTAATCGACCGCTCAACGGTCTGGTCAATATTGTGCTTGTGGATGGAGCCAACTCTACTGTTCACCCTGAAGCCATAACCGATGTGAAGGGGATTTTGGGCAAAAACGGGATGGTCTCCGGTTACGGTTGCTTCAAGCCTGCCGGCCTGGCGGTTGGACTCACCCAAGACAGCGTGGGCCTGATCACTATTCTAATCGGCCTGAGCGTGATTCTGCTCGCCATGCGCTCCCAGTACTCTTCGGTCCTAGAACGCAAACACGACATCGGAATCCTCAAGGCCATCGGCTGGAGCAACACAAATGTGGTTCGGCAGATCATGTCTGAGTCAATCATTCAGGCCATTATCGGCGGTGTTCTGGGGTGTCTGGCTGCGATTCTGATTCTGATGTTGCTGCCAGTCAATGAATGGTTCGACGTGGAGACTGCGGCACTGCCCCTGCTCTCCCCAGCCATTTTGCTGTATGGCCTGCTGCTCCCTCTGGTAGCCGGTGTGCTCTCCGGGCTGGTACCTGCAAGGTCTGCCGCCCGAATGAAGCCTGCGGACATTCTCAGGATGCTGTGAGGTTTTTCAGGTGGTATGCGCTGAAGCGGTGAAGATTCAGGTGGTATAAAATTTATGGAACGAGGGACTGCCTCGGGTTGTTCTCTTGATGTTTTGATGGATGGAGTTAATCCATGGGTGATTCATTATCCTACGCCTGGCGGGAAATCCGCCGCCGAAAGAGCCGGACCATGGCCAATAGTTCCGGTTACCTGCTGGCGGTCATCATCATGATTGTGCTGGTAACTGCCATTCAGATGGCCAGGGATACAGCATCTTCCGTACTGACCGATATCGGAGCTCACACTATTGGGTTCATACCCCGGTGTGCAGCAGATGGCTGCCCTGCTGGTGCCCTGGACCCAAGTCACGAAGGATTTGTAGTCAACGGAGCCCCATCTGACCTGATCTCTCCAGCCATGGTTGAGATGATTAACCAGTCTCCATATGTAAAGGAAGCATCCCCTTATATGATGTTCCGGGTCCGGGCAACGGACGGAACTGGAGGATGGATTCTGGGCGGATTTGATCCATCTAAGCCTGCCTCGTTCTCTGCCACGGTGGTGGCTCCCTCCCAGGTGGTAGAGGGAAGATTCATTACTCCCGAAGACAACGGGGTGGTGATGATTGAAGAGGCTTTTGCCCTCAACCGCAACCTGAAGGTAGATGACACCATGGAGCTGGCGGGGTTGAAATTCAAGGTGGCAGGTATTGTCAATCCGCCCCTGCGTCCAGGCAAGGCTAACATCTACATGCCTATCTGGGATGCCCGTAAGCTGATCAACACCAGGGTGGCCGATCCTGTCAAAGAGGCTGTCAATGCGGTCCTGGTTGAAAGCAAAAGCGCTGATGTGCACAACAAGGCCCTGATTGCCATCAAGGGCATATTGGGCGATAAAGGTTTGATGTCGTCCTACGGTTGTTCAGGACCAGGAGCCAAGGCTCTGGGAATCCACCAGGAGACCGCCTGGCTGCTAACCCTAGTGGTAGGCCTGTGCATGATCGCCCTTGCCATGAAATCTCAGTACTCCACGGTGCTTGAGCGTCGCCATGACATCGGTATTCTGAAAACCATTGGGTGGACGAATAAGAATGTGATCCGCCAAATTCTATCGGAGTCACTGCTGCAATCGTTGTTTGGAGGCGTGGCCGGGTGCGTGGCGGCAGTAAGTATTCTCCTGATGCTGCCTCCCGAATGGATCATCGGCACCAAGACCGCAGGAGTGATCACCATCAGGTTTGCAGTAGTGCTGGGTGGGTTTGGGATTGCTCTGCTGGGTGGACTGATTGCGGGCATTGTTCCCGCATGGGTGGCCGCCAGAATGCGGCCAGCAGATGTGCTTCGTCGTCTGTAAGCGCCCCTGCCGATGTGCGGGAACAGCATGCCAGAGGAGTTGAGAGTCGAAAGTGGAAAGTTGAAAGTGGTTTACCCATGCCGATTTAGGGGCACGGCATGTATAAGAATTGAAAGTCGCAAACGGAGAGCGATTTCACACATGCCGATGTAGGGGCACGGCATGCCGTGCCCTCAAGTTGCAGTAGGAACCAGAGAATCACCCCGCACCTTCAAAGGGCAAAGGACAACGGGTAAGATATATATAATTATAATTGAAGTATATATACTAAAAATGCGGTTATCTGTAGCTAAATTTATCTACTGAATAACCTTCACCGATGGGAACAGGGACAGGTTGCCATGACTACACCAAGACTTTACTGCAAGGATGTGAAGAAGAGCTTCCAGATCAGAGGGAAGACTATCGAAGTGCTCAAGGGAGTTGAGTTGAGCGTTATGCCTGGGGAGATGGTGATCATCAGGGGCCGGAGTGGTCAGGGCAAATCGGTTCTTCTATGGCTGTTGAGCGGCATCGATATGCCCACCTCCGGTGAGGTGCTGTTTGAAGGGACCTCCCTCAGCTCCCTTGACAATACGGCCTTGTCAAACTTGAGGAGGCAGAAAATTGGGCTGATCTTCCAGAATTTCAACCTGATTCCCTCATGGACAGCCAAAGAGAATGTGGAGGCAGCTCTCCTGAACAGCGGGCTGAGCAGTGAAGAGAGAGCGGCAAAGGCCGTGGCTCTGCTTGAGAAATTCGGTCTGGCCAATCGACTAGACAACCTGCCAGCAGAGTTGAGTGTTGGTCAGCAGCAGAGGGTTGCGGTTGCTCGCACCCTTATTAATGAGCCCTCCCTGCTTTTGGCTGATGAGCCGAGCGGTGATGTGGATCCAGAAACGGCAAGTGAGCTTCTCAGCGTGTTCAAATCTTTCGTAAAGGAGAAGGGCGCCTCCATGGTAGTGGCCTCACACGGGAATTTCCCACTGGAGGCAGGCGATCGAGTACTGCGATTGCAAGATGGTGTCCTCAGTCCCTGGGAATGAAATAGTACTAAAACAACAATCCTCTCCACACGCCTGCCATTATCTGAATACAATTACTGTTTGACGCCTTGCCAAGTTGGGATTATTCTACGGTCCAGTTTGCTCACCAATAAGCGAGAGTGGCGAAATTGGTAGACGCGCTGGACTTAGGATCCAGTGGGTAAAACTGTGCGGGTTCGAGTCCCGCCTCTCGCACCACCTCCGCACCACAAGCGGACTTCGGGATGATCCCGGAGCTGCTTTTTTTATTCTTTTTTGTCTCCACTTTCAGGTGTTGTCTCCAAATTGTTTCCACTGTCAATTTTGTTTACCCAAGAGTTCCGGTTTCTGTCTCAAATGTGGACCCCTTGTCTCAAAACTCGCCGCCTTGCAACAACTTCGGGGTTTTTGAAAC
>CAYZFJ010000092.1:0-11847 GCA_964477705.1 uncultured Myxococcia bacterium
ATCAATGGCCGCCACAGCAGAGTCTCTGCTGATGTTCCAAGAATAAAGAAACTGGGCAGAAAACCGCAGCCCCCCATTACCCAAATCTTCAACAAGACCCTCACCTGCGCTCTCCCACACTGGCCCACGCACAGGTCCAGGCCCGGCTACATCCTCAACCTGGCCATAATCTCCAGACCCCGCCCCGTCAGCTCCCTCTTGAGCAGCCTCGGTCTCTTCTGCACCAACAACGCCCACCTGCTCAGCCCATCGGCCAGTATCCTGCTGAAAAACGATGAGCCCAAAAGTACCCGCCCTTCCCAGGGTCGGCTCCTCCATCTTGACCAACATAGTTGGCTCAGGATCAGCACACCCTGACGGCAGTATGACACCAATGGCAGCAGCCATGCACATGATAAAAATCGGCATCGATCTGACCATCTGTCTAACCAAACCAACCTTCTCCATGATGAAAAAAGGGCCAATCCCCGGGTGGAGGAAGACCTGACCATGCTCAATGATTCTATTGATGAACATACATTTGTAAAGGATTCAGATGGGGATGGTAATTCCAGTAAAATGCCTGCCGGCTCGAAAAATGTTGTTCGTTGATGGCCAATTAGTTATATAAATTCGTTCATCCACTCGGTGATCTACACCTTGGATGTTGACAAATCAGGGGGGTATGGTTAATGATTTCAAGCTACGCTCAGCTTTCTGAGCTTAAGAGGAGTGTTTAATATGGCAAGAGTAACAGTCGAGGACTGTTTGGATTATGTGGATAACAGGTTTGGTCTGGTTCTTCTAGCCTCCAAACGCACCCGACAGCTCAAAAACGGCTCCCCCGCCCTGGTTGAGAGCAAGAACCGCGAGGCAGTGGTCGCCCTCAGGGAGATCGCCGAGGGTTACGTGCGTTTTGACTCGCTGGATATCCCCAAAAACCACTCCTCTAAATAAGCCACTCAATCCCGGAATGCATAACCCCCGGACCATTACCACCTGTACCCCACAGGCAGGGCTATGTGCTCTTCGTCCATGGAACAGGTGGGCTCTGCTTATACCAACGTCATTTTTATTTATGATCTGTCTGGCCTTAACTGCTGATGCGGTGGCAAGCGGCTGTGCGACCATAGATAAGAGAGCAGATTCGGGGGTTGTCAACCAACAGTATGACCATGGACGAGTGTCTGAGCCTGATCATGATTCCAGTGCTCAGCCCCACGCCCACGCCCAAAGCAGCACGCACACTGCCAGCGCCAAAGCTGACACCAGCACAGGCTCTCGAGCTGCCACCCCGGCCAATGACCACACAACCAAAGCTGACAGCAACCATGGTGATTCGATTCGCCAGGAGACCCAGGCCCTGTACATGGTTGCCGTCACCCATGCCCGGGCGAAAGAATACCCCCAGGCCATCGCAGCCATGAAGCAGGCAACCACCATGGTCCCTGACTCCCCATTCCTGAAGGCAGAACTGGTACAACTCTTAGTTGAGGCCGGTGATTACCATGAGGCAATGAGTACGGCCAAGTCAGCCCTGAGCCAACACCCCCGATCAGTACTGCTTCTCCTCACTTTCGCCGCAGTAGCTGTGGACATGCGCCATACGGAAGAAGCAATTGCCGCTTGCCAGAGAGCCACCCAAATCGCACCAGACAATTCGGATCCATACCGGATGCTTGCCTGGCTCCAACAACGGGATGATCAAAGGGAAGCTGCCCACGAGACCCTGCGGGCATGGAGTTCAGCCATCCCCAAAGAACCGGAGGCATGGTTTCAGTTGGGGGAGTTGTTCCTGCAAGTCGGCAACAATGAAGAAGCCATAGCCCACTACCGCAAAGCATTGCAGTTGGACCCAACCCACCTGAATGCCAACTACCAGCTTGGCCGGATCTTCAAGGCCGAGGGAGAGCTAGACAAGGCCATAACCCACTACCGGGTGGTATTTCAGTACGCCCCTGGCAACATGAATGCCGGGCTCACCCTGGCCCGACTCCTCCTGGCTGCTGGTAACGAAGCAGAGGGTGCGGGGGTGCTGGAGTCGGTGCGGTCAATCTTCAATTCGGATCCTGGCATCGACTTCGTTGTTGTTGAAATGCTGATAGAGTTCAACCTGACCAAGCGGGCTATCCAGATCGCATCCGAGAGGCTGAACAGCGATCCTTCCTTACTGGAGGCTGAGCTATTGATTGCCAAGGCCCTGCATAAGGCGGGCCATATACAGGAAGCTCTGGAGCATCTGTCAAAGCTTGGGAGCAATGGTCCAGCCGGAGCGCAGGGAGCTATGCTGACTGCCAGGATCGCCATAGAAAATCAGAATGCCCCAGATAAAGCTCTACTCCTTTTGAAAGAAGCTCTGAAAATAATCCCTGAAAACTCTGAAGCCTGGGAATTATCCGGGGACGCATACATTGTTTTAGCTGAGAAACAGAAAGCCGCAGCGTGTTTTAAAAAAGCAATTGAGTTTGCTCCAGACAAGGAGCAGAAGGCAACCCTGACGGCTAAACTACACAAGACCGGGGTTCACATTCAAACAACAGATGTGATGTAAGATAATTAAACCGAGCCCATCGCCTTCAGAACAGCCTTCGACAGAGAACAACACCTTCATCACCCCACTGGCGGGGCAGCGAGTTGAGGTCAAGATATTGGAGACACAACAGTCACGATGGCAACAGCCGACACCACCAGGCACCAGGTCTGGGCTGCTCTCCTGGAGTGACCGGTTCAAGCTGACTGCACCCCTGCACCCCATCGTATCAGCCGCACGCAAACTAACGACTGCTTTGGGAATGGTGGCCCTCGTTGGCCTTATGGCCCTCTCGTTTCTGGCAGGTTGTGCCACCACAGGCCGGATGATACCGATGCCAGACCTGGGGGACCAGAATCCTGCCCAGTTGGCAGCCACCATGGAGACACATAGCCATGGAGCTACCTCAGTCCGTGGTTTCGCCCGGATGGAAGCTTACGGCCCCAAGGGCCGCGTGAAGGTGGACCAGCTCATTTTAGCCCAGGCCCCATCCATGTTGCGCATTGAAACCCTGACCCCATTCGATCAGCCCCTCTCCTGGCTCACATCGGATGGCACCACGTTCAACCTGTATACACTGGAAGAGAAAAAATTCTACACAGGCCCAGCCACTGAAACCAACATCGCCCGGCTCCTGCCTGTGCGATTACCGCCACAGGCCTTGATTAACCTTATCCTGGGCGGAGTTCCCACCATCACAGCCTCCCCGGAAGGTGAACCTCAATGGGACCATAAGCAGGGGGAATGGATCTTACATTACAGAAACCCAGAGCATTCTCTGTACCAGAAAGTACGCATTGATCCTGGCACTTTGCAGGTGAGGGAGACCCAGGTACTGAGGGAGACCGTTATAAACAACGCCGAAAGAAGTGGTCCGTCTGAGACCAGACAAACCGTTCTCTACACACTGAAATACGAGGACCGCAAAAAGGCAGGAGGCTTCAGCCATTTTCCTCACAAGGTGAGAATTTTGATGCCGGGGGAGAAACTTGACATCACCTTTCAGTGGCGTGACATTGAACTGGATCAGGAACTGCCTGATACAGCCTGGACCTTGGAACAGCCGAGAGGTGTTCCGGTTATCACCTTGACCGAATAAGCCTTCAATATGGTAAACCCTGCACAATCCATAAGGTCCGCCCTTGCTGGACCCGGCGCTGCCCCATCCACGGAGAGGGCGGATCAAGCCTCCATGGATCCAACAGTCAAGGTTCCAGTTGCTGCTGCACCTGCACCTGCACCTGCACCTGCACCTGCACCCGACACAGTAACAGCGACAACAGTGACCGCACCAGCAGGCCCTCCTCTGCTTAGCGTGTCCGGTTTGTGCGTAGATTTTGTAAACACCGTTTCCTCCAGCCGAGCAATTCACCAGCTTAATCTCCATGTGCGAAGGGGCGAAACCCTGTGCCTGGTCGGTGAGTCTGGCTGCGGCAAGAGCGTAACCTCTCTGGCAATCATGGGGCTGATTCAGAGTCCGCCCGGTCGAATCAATGGTGGCCACATTACTTTTGATGGCATGGATCTGCTCAAGCTGAACAAAGAGGAGAGGCGCCGCCTGCGTGGGACCCGGATGGGCATGATCTTCCAGGACCCATCTACTGCTCTGAATCCCGTCTTTACCATTGGAGATCAGATATGCGAGCCACTCCGGGTACATCTGGGCATGTCACAGCGCCAGGCCAGAGAGAAAGCGGTTGAGCTACTTACCTCAATGGGCATGCCATCCCCCAGGCAACGCCTTGATGACTACCCGCACCAGCTCTCCGGTGGTTTGAAACAACGGGTCGTTATCGCCTGTGCGCTCGCCTGCAATCCGGACCTGCTCATCGCCGATGAGCCCACAACCGCCCTTGATGTGACTGTGCAGGCCCAGATTCTTCGACTCCTCCAGCGGCTGAAAAGCGAGCGAGACCTGGCTATGATCTTCATCACCCATGATCTGGGTGTGGTAGCCCAGGTGGCAGACCGGGTTGCCGTGCTCTATGCTGGAATGGTGGTGGAAGAGGCGCCTGTTATGGAGCTCTTCCGCAACCCACAACACCCCTATACTGTGGGCCTGCTCAATGCCCTGCCCAGCCTGCCCACCAATCCGGGTGAGCGGCGAGCCAGACTGAACACCATTCCAGGCACAGTCCAGCCCCTGGGAGGTCCGCCCACCGGATGCGTATTTGCAGAGCGGTGTACCCGAGCACTGCCACACTGCCGGGCAGGAATCCCCCCAATGACAGCCCTGTCAACGGACCACAGCGCCCGGTGCATCCTGCTGGGGGGGGACGCCAGACCCACAGCGGCCGCTGCTGAGACTGGAAGAGTCGGTGCGAAAACTGCTGCACCGAATGCAGATACTGAACTAGGTACAGAAGTAGAAGCAAGAGCAGTGGCCGGGGTGGGAACAAGCCGAATGGAGGGGATGTGATGACAATGACTACCACAAACCCAACCTCTACAGCCACCCCAATCCCCGGTTTCCCAGTGAACAAGCCCGGGCCTGCCCCAATTATTGCTGAAGCCAGGGCTCCACTGCTCCAGGTTGACAAGCTGGTGGTAGAATTCAAGGTCAAGGGTGGCACCCTGCGTGCGGTCGATAATGTCTCCCTCACTGTGCATGATGGTGAAACCCTGGGACTGGTGGGCGAGTCGGGGTGTGGTAAATCCACTACCGGTCGGGCCATAGTCAAGCTGGTTGAGCCAGCCAGCGGCAGGGTCCTCTTTCAGGGTGAGGACGTAACCAGTCTAAACAGGAATACCAGACGAGACTTTCACCGCATGGTCCAGATGGTCTTTCAGGATCCCCATTCATCCCTGGACCCCAGGATGAGGATCGGCCACACCATCCGAGAAGCCCTTGACATACACGGACACATACCCAGAGAGCTGCGCAACGCTCGGGTAGAAGAGCTGCTCAAGGCTGTTGGCTTGAGCAGCAGCGCTGCCAACAAGTTTCCCCACGAGTTTTCAGGGGGGCAGAGACAGCGTGTGGGCATCGCCAGGGCCTTGGCAGTGGAACCGAGGCTTATTGTGGCTGACGAGCCAGTGAGCGCCCTGGATGTGAGCGTGCAGGCCCAGATCATCAACCTGCTGGCCAGGCTGCGGGAAGAGCTTAATCTGTCCCTGCTATTCATCTCCCATGATCTGCGCCTGGTTGCCCACTTTGCTGATCGGGTGGCTGTCATGTATCTGGGGGGAATTGTGGAAACAGGCCATGCATCCACAGTGGTAACCGACCCGCTCCATCCATACACCGCCTCACTGATCCGGGCTGTCCCTTCGCCGGACCCTGGCAGGAGGTGGGATGTGCTCCCATTGCAGGGTGAGGTGCCGAGCCCCCTCAATCCGCCGACAGGCTGCAGCTTCCATACCCGCTGCCCATACGCCATCCCTGTATGTCAGACAGTGAAGCCCGAACTGGTCACCATCACCCAGGACAATGGCACCAACATGGAACAGCGTCCCCACCGCACCTTGAGCAGCGTCACCCGTCAGGTGGCGTGCCATCGGGTCCATGAGATGCCAATTATCAGCAGTGGACATCGGGCCAACACATGAGGGCAGAAATCATGACAGCCCAGGATTATACAACCCATGATTGCTGTTGATATTTTAGCCTCCGTTAGCTGTATTTTAATTGTTCGCCGTTAACGATTATCAGTTATGAGAGCTGAGTAAAAACCAAGTCCAAAACCAGCAAATGTCTAAACCGGCCCAATGGCCTGTATTCCAATTGATGCAGGTGGTAAACCCAGCATTTTGGGGATTTAACTTATGTTTTTTCACCGTCACAACAGCATGACCGCTGTTTATTCCATTATCACCCTCTCGCTACTACTTCTGGTGGTGCCCGCAATCAGGGCTGACAATTCCCAAACTGGTTCTGTAGCCGATGCTCCTGCCCCTGCTCCTGCCTATGCCCATGGCAATACAGCCGTAGCCAATGATAATGCCACTCCTGCCACTCCTGCTGCTGCTTCTGCTTCTGCTGCTGCTGCTTTTACGCCCCCTGTACCCCCACCTGATAAGCCCCCAACCTCCGACATCACAGATCAGGCATCCCGGACTTTTGCCCCTCTGGTAGAACAAGCGGAACAAACTGGCATGCAGATAGGGGTACACGTGGTTCATGTGGGCACTGGCACCGTACTTTACAGCCACAACGGGGATGCCCTCTTCAACCCGGCCAGCAATGCCAAAATTGTTACTACAGCCGCTGCCCTCAAGCATCTGGGACCGGCGCACACATTCACCACCAGGGTCTTTTGCGATTCAGCCCCCCAGACTGGAGTGATCGATGGAAATCTGTACCTGGTGGGCGGTGGTGATCCCAAATTGGTCACTGAGGATATGTGGCGACTGGCCCGGCAGGTTTCTGCAAAAGGAGTAAGCGTTATCAACGGGGATCTGGTGGCAGATCAGTCCTGCTTCGACGACCAGACATCTCCCCCTGCCTTCGACCAGAAAAACGAGGACTCTGCATTTCGAGCTCCAGTTGGGTGCCTCTCTGTGAGTTTCAACGCTGTTGCAGTAGATGTGGGGCCTGGTGAGCAGGTGGGTGATCCTGCCCGGGTGAATCTGGACCCACCCGGAGACTACCTGGTTCTCGATAATCGGGCTGTTACCGTTGGTGCTGGTAAACGCCGGGAGCTATCCGTTTCATCCATTCCCGAGACGGGACACACCCGAGTACTGGTCAGGGGTAGTATTCCACTCAATAGCCGTGACCGCAAGGTGTATAAACGAATCGAGCACCCTGCCATGAACGCCGCCCATGCATTTAAGGCGCTGCTGGCCCAGAACGGCGTTCAGCTCAAGGGCAGAGTGCGCGTGGGAGTGTTGCTGGGCCGCAATGGGAATAGCGACGCCACAGGGCAAGAGATTATGCAAGTGGCGGAACATGTGTCTCCCCCTCTCTGGGCTATTGTGGCCGACATCAACAAGTACAGTCAGAATTTTATGGCCGAGTCAGTTCTCAAAGGGATGGGGATGGATCTCTCCCAGAACATTCAGGGTACGAGTGATAGTGGTCGCACCATGGTGGCGGAGTTCCTCAGCTCCATCGGAATCAATAGGGGCGCCTATGTATATAAGAACGGCTCCGGTCTGTATGATGCCAACCGGTTCTCTGCCCGCCAGCTTACAGGGGTGCTGGCCCACATGGCCCAGGATTCCGGCACCTTTGCTGAATACATCTCATCCATGGCCACTGCCGGTCTGGACGGTACCATCAAAAGTCGCATGGGCCAGGCCCCCCTCAAGGGGTTAGTCAGGGTGAAGACAGGTACCCTGTCAGGGGTCACCTCTCTGTCTGGCTATTGGGGTGATACGCCCGATGAGACGGTGGCTTTTGCCATCCTCATGGAGGATGTGCGCAATATGAACAAGGCCAGATCCATGCAGGACCAGTTGGTTGAGGCGATCGCTAACGGTACCGCTCCCATGTTGGCCGCAATCAGGGCGGCAGACCGTGAAGGCGCAGGGGTGGGTGCTGTTGGCAACGTTGGCAATGTTGGTAATGCTGACGGTGATGGCATCCGCGGCGGCGGTGGTGTGAGTGGTGTTACCGGCTCAAGAATAGACCAGGCATCCCCTGAGGTGATCACCAGCCCAGGTGGAACGGGCGGCGAAATATCCAATACCACTTCCCACATCAATGACTAATTGGCCCTCTGTATTATGGAACATCGCAAAATGGCCATCCCACCACAGGTGGAAAATTGCCCGGACACCAGAACATATGCTTAACTGGTACGGAACAACCCGACTGGGGTCATGGCAACAGGTCAGCACTAATGCAGCGTTTTCTAATTCCGACAGAGCAACCACATACACCGAACCACACGGGGACAGGCATCCGCCTGACCATGGGGCTGGCCTTTGTGCTCGTCACCCTGCTCCTGTCGTTAATCCAGGCTTGCAACAGAGGGAATGCCTGGAAAGGGAGAGAAGACTTCCAGCTTCCAGACAACCCCGATGCCGTCTTCAGGATTCTCCTGGAATCTTCAGTGGGAGAGATGGATCCCCGATTCGCCCTCAGCGCCTACGGAGCCAAGATCAGCAACCTGATCTTTGACAGCCTTGTCACAGTGGACAATCCCCAATCAGAACCGGAACTAATCCTGGCATTGAATTATCAACAACTCGACGAGACCACCTACCTGTTTAATCTCAGGGATGATGTGGTATTCCACGATGGCCACCCCCTGGACGCCCATGACGTGGTATATACCTTCACCAGCGTTCTCAGCCCCCACCTGGGCTCGCCCCTCTCAGGCATGTTCCAGAAGCTGGAGAAGATCGAAGCGGTAACCCCTCACCAGGTTCTCTTCAAGCTCAACAAGCCCCACTCTCCTTTTATTACGGACCTGACCCTGGGGATTGTGCCCAGCCATATTCTTGAGGAGACAGGCGGCCTGTTCCAGGATGAGCAGCTAATCGGGTCAGGCCCCTATAAACTTGCGGGGAGACGTGGAGAAGACACAATCGTTCTCCAGCGCAATCCGGCCTATTTTGGTGCGGTGCCCAGGATGGAATATGTGACCATCAAGACCATCCGGGACGAGAACAGCCGAGTGCTGGCTTTGCTAGGAGGGAGTGGTGACATGATTCAGAACGCCATCTCTCCCCTGCTCATACCTGTGCTGGAGGCAAAACCAAGCCTGAAGGTCATCACCCGCCCAAGCGTGGCTTACTCATATATGATTCTCAACCTGAGAGACCCTGCACTGGTCAATCCATTGGTTCGCAAAGCTATTGCCCATGCCATTGATCGGGAGGGCATCATCAAATCCAAGCTGGGTGGCAGGGCCACCCTCGCTACCGGATTGCTGGCGCCGGGACACTGGGCCCATGAGCCTGACGTAATCCAGTACGACTACAATCCAGCCAAGGCCCGCCAATACCTGGACGAGGCTGGCTATCCGATTGATCCCCTCACAGGTGCCAGGTTCAAACTGACCCTGAAGACGAGCACAGACCGGCTACGGCGCTCCATTGCCACGGTCATCGCCCACAACCTGAAACAGGTGGGGATTGATCTGGAGGTTCAGGCCTACGAGTTCAGCACATTTTTCCATGATATCCGGTCGGGCAACTTTCAGCTTGCCACACTCCAGTGGCCCTCGGTCCAGGAACCGGACATGTATAACTGGATCTTCCACAGCCAGATGATACCTACTGAAGAGAACCGGGGTATGGGGGCTAACCGGGGTGCTTATATCAACCCTACGGTAGACCGCCTTATCGAACAGGGGCGTTCCATTCAAGAACGGGAGCAACGCCAGAAAGTATATAGTCAGATACAGCAGATTCTCGCTGATGAGCTGCCCTACATCAGCCTCTGGCATGATCATAACGTGGCAGTTATCCGGGACAACATCGCCGACTACACCATCCTCCCCAATGCCAGATTCGGCACCATCGTAAACGTATGGAAAGATAACAAGTTGAAAGTGGAGAGCAGAAAATGAAAATTGGGAGAAGTATGGGACCATGATGTCCCTCATCCGAACTCCTCACCAGGCAGAATGATTTACCCCCCAACCACCTGAACGGTTACGATGCGACAACTATGCTGACACAGGGGGCGAATGAGGTAGATTTTCCACCAATGAATAACAGGGATCTACACAAACACACCATATAAACCTAGAACCCTTGAAATTTCTTTCCGCACTGATATCATGTTTCTGTTTTCCATATCCCATAACGCTTAAAGTCATGGTGACCCATGGGGTTGTTTATTCGTACCACTTTACCTTTGCTCATATTCCTCTTCACACAGGCAGTCTCCTGCGTAGATATACCTGAATTTGAACCAATCAACCCCTGCGACCCCGATTATCAGGGCGATAAGCCATGTCAGGCAGACTTGGGCGATTCTGGAGCACAAGATGTGGGTGTGCAACCACTCGATGCCGGTAACGGGAATGACTCCGGGCTGGGCGATACAGGCTTACCCACCGACAAGCCCTGCCTGGACGATGATGGAGGAGACATCCTGCCCCGATGGTGTCTCATAGATAACACCTGCTACCAAGGTGGCTCTTGGGGACCTGTTGAAGGGTGCAAGCTCTGTGATCCAGCCCAGTCAAACACCTCATGGACCAATCGTCCCGACGCAATCTCCTGCACAATAAATCAGGAACCGCATGGCCAAGTCACCGGCCAGTGCCGTGATGGCCGATGCATACCAGAAGGCTGTGAGTGCGGATTGGCAGGAATATGCTGCGATGGCTGTCATCCAGTCAACATGGACGAAGAGTGCTTCCAAGACGCTCTGGAATGCACCAAGTATCAGTGCTCCGACCAAGGACTGTGTGAGCAAAAGGTGGAGGATGGCTGGTGCCTGACCGACGAGAACCAGTGCCGCAACACGATGGAGGATCCGGCAAACTGCGGAGGTTGCGGGAATGCCTGCGACCAAGACGAAGTCTGCACTGATGGCCAGTGCCTGCCCGACTGTGGCGGGGAACTGACCCTCTGTCTAAACCAATGTGTAGATCTCCAGACCGATCCTGCCCACTGCGGCCAATGTCACAATGAATGCCCTGCCAACAAAATCTGCGTTGCTAGCGACTGCATTCCCGACTGCACCTCAGGCTTGGAAACCTGCGGGAATGACTGTGCCGACTTGAACAGTGATTCAAATCACTGCGGAGAGTGCTTCAATGCCTGTAGTTCAGGCTTGGCGTGCATCAATGGCCAATGCCTGGTTCGGGTTACGGGTGTGGACCTAAGCACTGATCAGGTCAACCTGGGCATTGGCCAGACCTATCAGCTTACTGCCCAGATACAGCCTGATAACGCCACTGACCAGGAGGTGAGCTGGGCCAGCCTGAACCAAGCGGTGGCCACCGTGACCCAGGATGGTCTGGTGGCTGGCATCGGGATAGGCCAAACCAAGGTGCAGGTCACAACCCACGACGGCAACCGCACCACATCCGCCTCGGTCACAGTACGGCGAGCAGTCACCGGAGTGAGCCTGAACCACTCCACCCTCAGCCTGTCCATTGGCGAACAGGGTAGCCTGATTGCCAATGTACAGCCCGAAGACGCCGACGACATCTCTGTCACCTGGTTTTCCGCCAATGCCAACATTGCCGAGGTGGACCAGGCTGGCCATATCACCACCCGCAACTTTGGTGAAACCATCATAACTGTGACCACCACTGAAGGGGGGTTCACCGCCCAGTGCCAGGTGATAGTGGCAGCCGTGCCGGTAACCGGGGTGACCGTAACCCCAACTACACTCACCCTGAACCGCGGTGCCACTGCTACCCTAACCGTCAACATCGTCCCAGGCAACGCCACCGTGCGCACCGTGGTCTGGAGCAGCAGCAATC
>CAYZFJ010000092.1:11857-13502 GCA_964477705.1 uncultured Myxococcia bacterium
CAATCAGACTGTAGCTACGGTGAATTCTACCGGTGTGGTTAACGCTCTCGCAGCCGGGCAGGCCACTATCACTGCCACATCGGTTAATGGCGGTCTCACCGGGAGTTGTGCCCTTACTGTGATAGTGCCGGTTACCGGGGTGGAGGTCACCCCCGACCCGCTCTGGGTGGTGCCTGGGGGCGCCGCTCAACTTACTGCCAATGTACTGCCAGCTGACGCCATCGACAAGACCGTCACCTGGCAATCAGCCAATACTGCCATTGCTACGGTGAACAGCAGCGGTCTGGTTACTGGAGTGACCACAGGGAACACTCAGGTCACCGCCACCACTGTGGATGGTGAATTCACCGCCTCCGCCGTCATCCATGTGGCCATCAGAGTGACGGGGGTTGCCATAGACCCCGAAGAAGTCATCCTCATGCCAGGCGAGCAGACCACCTTGACCGCCACAGTGATGCCACTAAATGCGACAATTCAGGAGCTTTCCTGGTCTTCATCCAATCCGACAGTGGCAGCCGTGGCTCAGGACGGGACCATCTCCGCCCTGACCGTAGGGCAGGCAGAGGTGACAGCCATCACTATCGACGGCAGCCACACCGACACCATCATCGTTCATGTGGGCATTCCGGCCACTGGAATCGAGGTGCATCCGGAAAGTCGGTTGATAGGAAAAGGAACGTCATTTGAGCCCGAGGTGACCTTGATACCGCCAGGCGCCACCAACATGGGTTTTCAGTGGTCCAGTAACGATCCTCTCATTGCCAGTGTCTCAGAGGTGGGATTGATCGAGGCTGTGGAAATCGGAAGTACCGCCATAACCATCACATCCCTCAATGGGGGCCATACTGCCATCATGTCGGTTAGAGTGATTACAGTCCCGGAAGGCTATGCACTCATTCAGGCAGGCACTTTCATCATGGGAAGTCCCCCCGAAGAACCGGGTCGTGTTGCCAGTACCGAAACGGAACACGAGGTCACCCTGACCCATCCTTTCCTGATGAAGAAGACCGAAGTCACCCGGCAGGAGTGGGGTCTCAGCAACTCTACCTTCCCTGGATGCGGTCTTGATTGTCCAGTCAATAGAGTCAATTGGTGGACGGCCTTGGATTACTGCAATATACTTTCCCTCCAGGAAGGCTTGCCAGAGTGCTACACCCTCTCAGGGTGTACGGGGACATCAAAGCAGAATTTGACATGTACAGGAATGATGATCAATGCGCCAGACTCGAGTCCCTACCTGTGTGAGGGATATCGTCTACCTACTGAAGCAGAATGGGAATACGCTGCCCGGGCTGGTACTACTACTGCTTTCTTTTCTGGAGATATTAGCCATATTAGTAGGACACCTTTGGATCCAGCATTGGATCAAGCCGGTTGGTATGGAGGAAATTCACAAGCATTATATTCTGATGTGTTGAATTGTGTTGAATAGTTTCCCGGCTCGCGTTATTGTGGACCTCAATCAGTAGCTCAAAAACTTTCCAACGGCTGGGGGTTGTATGATATGCACGGGAATGTGGTTGAATGGACATCGGATAATAAGGTTACAAATCTAGATACTTTGTCTGCCACAGACCCTTATGTTACTTTTATACCAAACAGCGCGATTATCGTGCGCGGTGGAAGTTGGAGTAGTGGTGCTACA
>CAYZFJ010000093.1:0-13494 GCA_964477705.1 uncultured Myxococcia bacterium
TGCAACTGTCGACTCCGGACCTGGCAGCAAGGACGCTCCCGCCCCGCCGCCTGCAGCTTGAGCCATACCGGCAAACACCAGCAGTGAGAAGACTGAGACGAGCGGGACAGTCCGTAGGAGGAGGAGCACAGAGAACAGCTTGTGTATAAGCATGTGCAGGAGCATGCGCATAAGCAGATCACTCCTCTCCGATTCGTGTTCGCCAACGTCTCTTCTTGAGCAAGAACGGGAGGTGCACCTGATCCTGTTTGTAGTCGAGACAGAGGGCATACATGACCACGTTTACCCCCATTCTGAAGGCAAGCTCCCGCTGGGGTTCTCCGCCCGGGATCATCTCATGGGTCCACATACCCAGAGAATCCCTGGCCCATGCACCAGGCATGTCATTGTGGGAGTACACCACCGCCAGACGTCCGCCATCCACCTCCAGTCCCTCCATGGAGGCGGCGCCCATGACTCTTCCATAAGGCCTGTCTAACAGATAAAAGGATTTGAAGAGCACATGCTCTGGGGTTAGGGGAACAAATCGCTTCCCGGGCATGATTTGTTGTTCCACCAAGGTGCGCAGTGAGCGATCAAATGGGCTGCCTGGCCCGTGCCCAAGGGAGTCCACGAACAGAAAGCCGCCCATCTGGAGATAAAGCCGTAAATTGGCAACCTCTGTCTGTGTAAATTTAGGGAGCTCTTTCTGCCCCATCAATACCAGAAAGGGAGCCTGGAAGAGCTGTTTCCGGGACGAAGCGCTCACCATCACAGGCTCCATCTCTGCAAAGACGCTTGTCCTTTTCAGCAGCTCCCACACCAGACGTCGCCCGGCCTCAACCCTGACCGGTTCATCGAGTCCCCTGTATTGGAGCACTGCTATCCTGAACCTGTTGTCCGGATTGAGCGCCATGGCAGGGCTCGGCTTCAGCCAGGTGAGCAAAACCAGCCCAAGCAGCCCAACCAATACAACTAGATTGACCAGTACTGCCCGGCTGGCACACGCTCGGTCCTCGAGCTGATGGGAAGAGGTACTCTCGCCCCCCCGCCAAGGCAGCAAGCCCAAGTATGAGCTGGTGTTAATCTGGATCTCGGTATTCATCTGGTACAATCAATTCATCAACCAATGCAAGCAACAATCAACATAAACCGGCACACCCATAAGCCGGTGATAACGATCTACCCCAAAGAGCAGAACACCATCACACAAAATCATAACCAATACCATGCAGCACCAAATAGCCGCAAACTAACACCATATTTCCCAGGCCCTTTACAGGCACGGTATGCTGTGCCCGATTGCAGCTGAACAACCTTTGCCATATACCGATCCCAAACCAATCTATATTTACCCCATAGCCTCTACCTCCTCCAAATGCCTGTGTACGGGCACGGCATGCCGTGCCCTCTCTCCGAGTAATCTTGATCTGGCCGCACGACGGGGCCATGCTTGAATATCGTTCCCACTACAAATAGCAGCCGCTTTTTGTGATTTTTTCACCTTATGGGCCTTGTCCTTGTCCTCCCCGGTGTGTTAGGGTCCCAACGATGGCAACTTCGGGGGTGCTGCGCTCGCAGGATGGTGGGGGAGGTTCCAAATTCTCGTCTCCCTCTATTTTCAAACAGCCGGCACATTCCCACCGACGGCATCGCCATTGTAAAAGAGACGCCGTTTCACCATTGCAGTACCAATCAGGAACCGATGAGCACGCCTTACCACGCGAAATACTGGGCGTATGCCCTTACGGCCATGGGAGCACCGGACAGCATCGAGAGCCTATCCCGGGCGGTCTCTAATGCCCGCGTGGATCTCAACCCCCATCAGGTTGATGCAGCCCTGTTCGCCCTGCGTTCACCCTTTTCAATGGGCTGCATCCTCGCCGACGAAGTAGGCCTCGGAAAAACCATCGAAGCCGCCCTGATCATATCTCAACGATGGGCCGAGCGCCGCCGCCGCATCCTCATCGTGGTACCTGCCGCCCTCCGCAAACAGTGGCAACAAGAGCTGCTCGATAAATTCTCCCTGCCATCGGTCATCCTTGAAAGCTCCAGTTACCGAAAGCTCCAGGCCGACGGGCAAATAAACCCCTTTGACCTACAAGACCAGCTAGTCATCTGCTCCTACAACTTCGCCGCAGCCAACAGCGATGTGGTGTCCACACTCCCCTGGGATCTGGTGGTTATTGACGAGGCACACCGCCTCCGCAACATCTACAAGGCAGGCGGCAAGATCGCCCATGCCCTGGCTGCAGCTACCGCTCACGCACCCAAGCTGCTCCTCACCGCCACCCCACTCCAGAACTCCCTGATGGAGCTTTATGGACTGGTCAGCGTCATCGATCCCCACATCGCTCGCCAGCTATGAAAGAAGCCGGAGCGAAGGAACAGGCATCTCATACAAGCGACGTGATATTCTGAACCTCACCCTAAAACAATACCAAGAAAGCGCTGGACGTATTGAGAAGGGGCTGCTTAATACCGCCCGATTACTTGTCCGGGAAAAGGTCTTCGACGCATACAATTTGCCCTACGGAACCCAGCTCGTACCCCTGTCCGCCATCTGTGCGGTGCTTGGCGACCGTTTCGAATCGGACCCTGTCAAGCAGAAGCTCGCCCGGTGGTTTTGGTGCGGGGTGTTCGGCGAACTGTATGGCGGTGCCAACGATACCAGATTCGCCAACGACATTGCCGACGTGGTGGCGTGGATCGACGGCGGACAGGAACCCCGGACGATTCGGGACGCCAACCTTGCACCGACTCGACTCTTGACCCTTCAAACACGCCAAAGCGCCGCCTATAAGGGCATGATGGCACTACTGATGCAGGTGGGAAGCAACGATTTTATTAATGGCGACAGCATCGAACTGACCACTTTTTTCGATGAGGCGGTAGACATCCACCACATCTTCCCCCGAAGCTACTGCGAGAAGGTTAACTTCCCGAGGGCGAAGTGGAATTCAGTAGTGAACAAGGCTGCGCTGACCGCACGGACAAACCGCATCCTGAGCGGTAACGCACCCAGTCGCTACCTGGCCCATGTCGAAAGCAACCATGGCGTCAACCCTGAACGACTCAATGAGATTCTTGGTAGCCACCTCATCAACCCAGCACTGCTGCGTTCTGACGATTTCTATGAATTCATACGTGACCGAGCAAGGCTCCTCCTTGATATGGTTGAAAAAGCAATGGGCAAGGCGGTAGTCGGACGTGACGCCAAGGATGTGGTGGATGCATACGGGGGGGCGCTTATTGCCGATAGCACTGTGGTAAATGTGATGGCAGACAACCGTAGCACCCCACAGTTAATGGCAAATGATGATGGATTGCACGAAATGGACCTGTGACTGTTTGTCCAGCGTCCGGAGACGGACATCACTGGACCTGTTGTGAACTTAAACAGCCAGGATCCCATGCAAGGAGGAGAAGCAATTCTTGAAGCCGAGATTGATGGTAGGTTCAAGTCAGTCCGAGTTATACTTGCACAAGAAAATTATGCACACGCAATTCAAGCTCATGCAATATCGACCTTGACGCCCTAGCAACCCGTTGGGCGGGATATGATAGGATAGAATATGCTAAACTGGGCATTGACCAGAATGTTTCGGGAATCAATGCCGCCATCGAAGAAGAGCATTATCCTTCCGATTTAGTAATCAGAGCTGCAGCATTGGCAAGTGCAGACCGGTCTTCGCACTGCTCATATGATGGTTCTTTCGCTATGAAATATATTCATCTCTACTAATTTTTAGGTTGACAGGTTTTTGGTGTTCAGTTCTTCAAAAGCTTGCCCCATCTTTACCAATCCCAATTATCGGTCTCTGGCTGCCGTCGTGCCTCCTGTTTGGGTGCAGGTCCTGCTTTACTCTCTCCAATGACGGCTCTGTGGTCTTGCAGGGCATCCTGAGAGGGCAAAAAATCATGGTGTATACTGATTAATAGATACAATCAAAGGGAGGGACCCAGCCATGACAGTTGCCAATCTGCCCACTTTTCTCATGCTCTCCAGGCTCTCTAACGACAGCCTGATCGCTGCCACGGAGCAAGCAGCCAAGAATGAGCAGGAATGCACAGCAGCGCTCGTCGCCCACTTGGCCGAGATGGAGCGTCGGGGCCTGTATCGGAACATGGCCTATGACTCCATGTTCAACTACTGCACCCGTCACCTTGGGCTGTCTGATGCGGCAGCTTTCCTGCGTATTCGGGCTGCCAGGCTGGCCCTCCAGTTCCCTGAAGTGCTGGATTTGATAGCTAGCGGTCGGCTCCACCTCACCGCCCTGAATCTGATCTCCAAACACCTCAATCAGACTAATTATCGGGGACTGTTGGCTGCTGTCTGTGGCAAAACCCGCCGGGAAGTAGAGAAGTTCGTGGCCATGCGCTTTCCTGATCCTGAGCGGAGAGATACATTGCAGCGCCTGCCTCAAAGAGAGGTAACAAAGCGAAAAGTGGAGTGGGCGTCTCCTCCACCTGTCTCCCAGCAGAACCAGCCTCAATCTATGGCAAGCATGAACGGCGAAAAAGAATCCGAGCCAGAAGACGCCCATGTGAAGGACTCCCGAAATCCGTTGCATATCAACAACTTAAAGTCACCAACTCTGTTTGAACAGAGTTACGAACAAGAACAGCCCCCTGCTCCAAACCACACCATCCCACACTACCCGGCCTCATATCAGCCTCAGCCCCAGCCTCAAATTCAGCCCCACCCCAACCCCAAGGCCCTCGTTGTCCCTGCAGATCGAGTAGTCCCAACCGGACCGGAACGGTACCGCCTTGCGGTTACTCTTGATGAGGAGGGTTATGCCCTCCTGGAGCAGGTCAAGGCCCTCATGTGCCACCGCATATCTGGCAATGACATGGGAGCGGTCATCACCGAGGCTCTGGAATTGTTGCGTGATAGACTGGAGACAGAGCGATTCGGGAGTCGCCGCAGCCGGAAGACTGCGAAGAATGAGAAGAAAAGCGGCGCTACTCCTGATGACGAGCATTGCCCGAGCACGACTGAGGTGGCCGATTCTGGACAAGGCCACCCTGTTCACGTTGCTGAGCCAGTAGTCGAGGAGGTCAACTGTGAGAAGCAGACTCTGCCTGAACAGAGTAGCCCAGTACAGGTGATGGCTGAGATAAACCAGCCGGAGAGCAATGCACAGCCCGACTCAGCCCAGCTCAATCTGACTCTGGATAGTGGGAATTCCAATGCTTCACCAACCGACGATAAGCATTTGCGATACATTCCCAAGCAGATCCGCAGAGCCGTATATGAGCGGGACGATGGCCGGTGCACATTCACTGATCCGGCCACTGGCCGGCAGTGCAGCTCCCGCCGGGTGCAGCTTCATCACATCAACCCATGGTGCAAAGGAGGACCCCACACGGCGGCCAATCTGACCCTGCGCTGCCACGCCCACAACAGCCTGGCGGCAGAGGAGGACCTGGGGTCTGTTGCCCGGTTTGCCAGGCATAGGTCGTGAAATTGTTTAGGCGAGTTGGGTGCGCCGCTGACGAAGGGCACGGCATGCCGTGCCCCTACAGGCGTTGGGAGGGAGGTGTGGCGTGGGTGGGAGTGTGGATAGGGCGCTTGATGGCTTAATGGCATGGATTTGAAGCTTTACCGAACACACATACGACATGCCGTGCCCCTACGTCGGCAGGGGTAAAATCACTTTCAACTTTCAACTGCTCAAAAGGCGGGCTTGACCTTCCTTGATATTTGGCTAAACATAAGCTGATAGTTCCTGCTCGGGATTGGATCGCTCTTTTTCGTATCTTCCCTGATCAGGCGGAATCAGCAGCACCAGGACAACATCATTTTAGCGGGTAATGCTGCAAAACCTTGCAGAAGGGAGTCTGCCATGTCCTTGTTCACCAGGAAAGATTTCGAGTTGCTCCATCCAACCACGGGACAGGAAGCGCTTGAAGCATCCACTCTGGCAATTGAGAAGCTGGGGCCCCGTTTGAGAAGCATCGCCAACGACATGGCCAACCGCATTGCCCGCAGCGAAGGGCTGTTTCTGTTCCCTCACACAGCATCCCGCCCCCCAAAAGGCGAGATGCCCAAGCAGGGGATGACCCCGGGGAGCGTTGAACTACTAGCCGCATCAAGCCGCCACCGAAGCAGTCTGAACACCCAGACATGGCTCGGCATTGGACTGACCCACACATCCATCAGTTGCCACATCATCGTGCCCGCTGACTGCGAAGATGGACGACGAATGGGGGGCGGGTTGCGGGAGAACTCTGTACAGCTCTCAAGACACCACGCAGGATTCGGCCTCTTGAGGAATTATGCTGGTTGGGACGGGGTGGGATTACCCGAGACGGTGCCATCCAAATCACCCGCATTCTGGGACACAATGGGCGTACGCCTCTCAGAGTCGCCAGAGCACTGGTTGGATTTGGGCCTATCTCTCACAGGAACAGAGGCCGCTGAAGCTAATCTGGAAGATCTGCTCAAAATATTCAACCGCCTGATGCCGCTCTATGGAATGGCCGCAAAAGAAGGATATAAACCCTTTCTCAGGTAAAAAGACAGATCAACACAGCAGGCAAAACATGCCCGGGCGGCTGGTTGGGTGCACCGCTGGCAAAGGGCACAGCATGCTGTGCCCCTACAGACAGATTGGCTCTCGCTCCTCCGTCACTGGAGTCTGGTGTTGCAACCAGGCCCACCGAGAAAATTGTCCGATTATTTCGCACCCACCAGAGATATCCACCCCAACCGAACACTTTTATGGAGAAATCAATCCATCTGGACCATAATCGGGAATGTTTTTAACCGTTTATGGATTCGGAGCGCTTTCATATGCCCTCATTCTATATTGAAGTTTACGGCTGCCAGATGAACCAGGCAGACGCACGCACCATCGCCAGCCTGCTTGGAGAAGCTGACTGGGTCGAACAGAAGAAACCAGAAGGAGCTGATGCCATCCTCCTGGTAACCTGTGCAGTCAGGGAACACGCCGTACAGCGGGTATTGGGCCGTTCCACTGAGCTGCTGCGGCACCGGGCAGACAACCCCAGCATGGTCATGGGCTTGCTCGGTTGTGTAGCCCAGTACATAGCAGGGAACCAGAACATCGGCATGTCCCACCTGGACCTGATTGTGGGACCAGACAACTACCGTCACCTGCCCCAGCTACTAGAGCAAGCTCGCGCCCGGGCCATTCAGATTGTAGATAACACCCTTAAACAAGGCCTCGACCAAGTCGAATGGAGCAGCTTGCCTGCCCGCAGGACCACAGGGGACTCAATCCTGATAGAAGCAGCCCACAATCATGGGGAGACCTACGAAGACTGCACTCCGGACCATGAACCTGGGGCAGTCAGCGCATTCGTCACGGTGCAGAGAGGGTGCAACCGTTTCTGTGCCTATTGCGTGGTTCCATTAGTCCGGGGCAGAGAACGGGCCGTACCACCCGATGCCATCGTGAAACAAGTCGAAGAGCTGGTAGCCGACGGATGCTGCGAGATCACCCTGCTCGGACAATCCGTAAGCGCTTACCGTTACGAAGATACAGATTTTGCAGACCTCCTCCGGCTAGTAGACCAGGTGCCCGGCCTGCTCCGGCTCAGGTTCACTTCACCACACCCGGCCTGCTTCAACGACCGGCTTGTGGATACTATCGGCCAGCTGCCCCGGGTTGCCCACCACCTGCACCTCCCTGTCCAGTCCGGAAGCGACACTATCCTCCGCTCCATGGGGAGAGGCCACACGGCCAGCCAATATATTGAGCTGGTAGAGAAGCTGCGGGCCAGGGTACCCGGCATCTCCCTAACCACAGATCTGCTCGTTGGGTTCCCGGGCGAAACCGAGGCCGACTACCAGGCAACCATTGACCTGTGCAAGCGAGTACAGTTCGACACCGCGTTCATGTTCGCCTACAGCCCCCGCAAAGGGACCAGATCCTGCGAACGTATGACCGATGATGTGCCCGAGACCGAGAAACAACGTCGCCTTGCGGAGCTAATCTACCTGCAGGAAAACACCAGCAGACAGATCATGGCGTCCCAGGTTGGAAAAACCGTGCAGGTACTGATTGAAGGTGAATCAAAGCGTGACCCGCTCCTGCGAACCGGAAGAACCGGCAACTTTCACAAGGTAGTCTTCAGGGGCAAAAGCAAACCAGGCGAGCTGGTGATGGTGAAGATTGAATCCAGCACCCCACACACGCTGAAGGGAATTGAGGCTGGAGATCCATGAAAATCCTTGTGCTGGGACATGGATTAAGAGGGGTAGGGGCCATCTCGGTAGGATGCAACCTCATCCCTGCCCTGGCACGCTCCGCCCCTGACTTCACTCTCCACGTCACCCACCCGGATCTGCCGGAATTCCACAAGGCCTTGTCAGGTGCTGGTGCAGACAATATCTATGCAATCCCATATAGGGGAGACTACAGCCTGCTCCAGCGATGGAAGTGGGAGCACAACGCTTTGCGCCAACTGATTAAATCAATCAACCCAGACCTGGTGTTCAGCATGGCAGACAGAGGGTTACTCAACCCACCCTGCCCCCAAGCCATACTGGTTCACCGGAGCCAGCTCTTTTATCCGCCATCCCATTACTCAAGGGAATCCATCAAGAATAAGCTCCTCTTCAAGTACCACGCCCACCACCTGCAGGCTGCACTGCGTCAGACCAATCTCCTCCTGTGCCAGACCCACACAGCCCAGAGACGACTGACCGCCCAATACAAGTTCTCTGGCCATTGTGCCCTGCTCCCTAACGCTGTCTCATCATCGTTGGCTATTAAGGCGCAAACACAAGCGCAGACGCAGACGCAGACGCAGACGCAGACGCAGACGCAGACCCAGACGCAGACACAGGCGCAGGCGCAGGCACTGGCACCACAAGCACAGGCGCACCAGCCCCACCTGGAGCAACCCAAAGAGCTGGAGCCCTTTGGAGACTGGTTCAAGCTGTTCTTCTTGAGCCGTTACTACGCCCACAAAAACCTGGAATCACTAATCCCCATCTGCAGGCTAGCCCGCAAGATGAATTTGAAGCGAAAAATCCTCATCGTCACCACCTTCTCGTCGAAGGATCACCCACGAGCTTCACGGCTCCTTGCTAAACTGGCGAAAGAAGATGAGCGAGGCGACAAGCTCAGGCGAAAAAACCAGGCGGGTTTAGATGAAAAGGGGTGGATTAAAGTTCTCAATGTGGGGCCCCTGCCCCAGAAAGATCTCGGTCCTTGGCTGACCAATTCCGATGCCCTCTTGTTCCCTACCCTACTTGAATCATTCAGCGCCACCTACCTGGAAGCAATGGCGTACGGTCTGCCCATTATCACCAGCGACCTGGACTTTGCCCGGGAGATCTGTGGTGACGCGGCCCAATATGTGGATCCATGGAGTACAGAATCCCTGCTACAGGGAATGCTTGCCTTGGCAGATTCGCCGACTCTGCGCCATGAACTGGCAGAGAAGGGGAGGCAACGCATCAACTCCCTATATGGTTCATGGGACGAAATCGCCACCAACACCGCAGAAGAGTTCCGAAAGATTGCAGGCCGACCTGACCAGCACAGAGCCAGGAAATCGGAGTAAGAAGTGGGCAAGGGCATACACGCAAGTCAACGACAAAACAGTGGTAATAGTTTGGCGAGCAACACCAACAAGAACGCCACCCACCCACGGAGACAGATGCTGATCACCTTGTCCGGAATAGACTGCTCAGGGAAAAGTACCCAAATCGCACTCCTCAAGGCGGCCATGGATAAAGCAGACATACCCGCCAACACCATCTGGTATCGTCCGGGCTACTCCAACGCCCTGAATAAATTGCGCGACCTGGTGCGTAAGATTCGCCCCAGCTCTCTACCAAGGTCGGCCCAGCAACAAGAGGGTAACCCCGCCTCCCAGCAACAGAGGGAGCTCTTATTCCAAAAACCCATGATAGCCTGGCTATGGATAACTCTCGCCCTTCTGGACAGCATCTGGCAGTACGCAATCCGAACCAGGTGGCTTCTTTATGTTTCTGGCAAAAGCACAATCTTTGACAGATATGTGCCCGATGGGGTGCTGGACCTCTCCCTCCGCTTTCCCCATATGGACGTGGCCAGATGGCCCCTGACCCAGGCTATGAAAAAGCTGGCTGTACGTCCACATAAAGCATTTCTGCTCATGCTGCCCATGGAGGAGATGCAAAAACGGATGGAGCTGAAACAAGAACCATTCCCCGACTCAGACAAGATCAGAGAAGAGAGGTACCTGGCTTATGTCAACATGGCCAAGAATGGTCAGTGGGAGATTGTGGACGGGGATAGAAGCAGGGAAGCAATCCACCGGGACATAGCTGGCAGGCTCAACATTCTCCCCGCAGATCAACAAATTTCGGAATGAATAACAAGAGGGCGACATTGCTCCCACCCAGCCCGCTCTGCTCCTTGTCCCTTGTCACCACCACCAACTCCCGTTCAGGACACCCACCCGCGCCCACCTCCCTTGGTGCCTTCGTGTGAGTCATCCTCTCTATTGCGGGCGAGCGCCGCTCGCCCCTACTTTGTTGATGGAATAGCATGCTGTGTGACTGGTTAGGTGCACCGCTGACAAAGGGCACGGCATGCCGTGCCCCTACAGGTGTTGGGAGGGAGGTATATACAGCATGCTGTGCCCCTACATCGGCAAGTCAACCTTGTCTCTTGGACCTTGGACCTTATTGGCCGAACGCCGAACAGCAAGATGACCAGCAGCCCACAGGAGAATTGCGGCAAGAGCCCCCCACATTACCGGGCCAGGAGACCCACCACTGGAGCTGCCACCACCAATGTCGCCCCCAACACCAGCCATTGCACAACCTCCTCCAGACTCATCATACCCGCCCTGTTCAAGCGGGACTTGATCGTCATTGGCATAGTCATCCCCTCCCCCCCCTCCGTCTCCACCTCCGCTACCATCACTGTCCCCTCCCCCTTCGCCTTCACCCTCCCCAACTGCAACGCCCTCCCCGTCGTCCCCACCACCATTACTATCGGTCAAGCCATCATCATCATCTGCCCAATCACCACCATCCCCATCCCCACTCCCATCCCCATTGTCTGGCTCATCATCACCAGGCAGAGGCTGTTTTTCAACGGCGAAAGGGATTGGAGGAACTGAGAGCATGTACACATCCACATAATCCGAAGACAAACCCGATGATCGTCCCGAGTTCAGCCCAAAATTACTGGTAAAAATCACCCTTTGCCCATCGCCTCTTACCACAGCCCTGGCCTGATATGTATAATCACCAATAGTCATTGACCGGGTGTGTCCCAGCCTCCTCACCTGCTCACTCCCATCCAGGGCTACAGCCAATATCTCATTCTCAAGAGGCTTCCAGTCTCCAGAAGACGGCCTGGGATTAGAAGGAGAGTAGGTACTGACCAGGGCCCACCCGCCAGAATATATATTCCGCATAGAAACATGGGCAGCCAGTCTCCAATCCAGGCGCACCAATGGCGTGATTTGGGAATCACTGAGCCTCACCTTCACAATCCAGTGCTCACCATTATAGGGCTGAGGATCCGCCGAATTGGTGATCACCAGAATCTCGGAACCGTCCACATCGCGCCCGATGTCAGCATGCCCTTCAAAGGGCAACACCTGCCTGACAAACCCCATCTCACCGTCATACAGCTCCACTCCCCTGTACCTGTCGTTGCCTCCAGGTGGATTCCAGTTAATCAGCACATTATTATCGGGGGTGATAGCTACATTGTTGGGGATATTGCCCGCCCCACTGATATCAAGCACCGCCCCTTTGCGGCCGGTAGCCAGATTCACCACAAAAACATGCTCAGGTCTGGAGCGGGACTCGCCCCCCATCAGGGCAAAGTGCTCCCCATCCTCGGACAAATCCTGCTCTCCCCCAGAAAAGACCACCTCATACTCATCAAACTGGGCAATGGTTTGAAGCTCTTCTGTTTCCACGTGAAACGAATATAACCCATTGCCATCGACAAAATAGAGCAACCCGGGATCATGGCGGCTCCAACGGGGCTCCGATTTAAGCAGGATACCATGGAGAGGCTTGATCGGCTCTCCGGTTGTGCCATCGTAAAGCACAAACTCCCCACATCCCGGAAGGAGTATAAAATAGGAACCATCCTTGTTAAAAGGATCTGCCCTGGAGTACTCATGCTCGGTCCAGGCACACCCATCAGCAATGGCATCAGTTAATCGAACCAGATTGGTTCCAAACTGGGCATCTTCAAAAGGTGCTCCCACCTCCAGAACTGGCCCCACATCCTGCTCGGGAATGATCACCGCATAGGGATCAATAAATGGCTGATTGTCTGCAGCCGCTGCCACAGCCATGGCCCCACCCACAGTGGCAGCTAACATAATGGCGGCGATTATTATCAGCAACAGTGCAGGCCGGTGGTGGCCCCCCCGGGTACGGAGACTGGACATCGCACATGGCTTTACCGCTCCGTCTCTTGGTTCAATGATTTGTGGATCTAAAAATCTTTCTTCAATTGGTTTCCACCATTCAGTTTTCATGATCAAGTTATCCTAACCTCTTGAAATTAAAGAGATTTAGACAACTTCCAGCCATCAGTGATAATTCCCGATTTACTAACTACCGCTCACTGAATTCACCCAATCAGGAGCCATATACACGAGCCAGCAGCCTGAGCACCAATCTACACACTAAACTCGTCCACAACCCAATGGAGCGGCCCATTATGCCGAGCCACTAAAATGGTCAACCAAACCGACACCTTTCCTGTTGAAATGGTTGCCTTTCGGGCATGAGAGCTTAATTTATCCAGGTCCCGGCAGGACTACCACCTGCCTGCAAGGTCTGTTGACTCGATTACACTTTTAGGCTTTACTCTCCAGCCTTTCCATGGTTCCACTCCAGGCAGGAATCAGGGAATAAATCCCACAGGATGCTTAATGTCCGGCAAGCAGCAGACCCGGATACGACAATAATCATGACAGAATATCAGCATCACAATCTAATTGCTATACAGCAGCGGGCCTTTCCCCTGGCAGATCTGACCAATCTCATCACTGGTGGTCAGACTCGAGCCATAGACATCAAAGGATGCGAAGGCCCCCTCAAACCATACATGCTGTCCATGCTCCAGAAGGAGCTGGGAAGACCCTTAATCTCCATTACCCGCACTCCCCGTGAAGCAGAACGCCTGGCAGCAGACCTGTCCTTTTTTTGTCATGGTTATGGTCAAGGTCAAGACCAAAGGCAAGGGCAGAGGCAAAGCCAGGGCCAGGGCCAGGGCCAAGGCAGCAGCACCTCCAACAGCAAGGACGACAGCCCGGACAATAAAGCCAGCCACGACACCGGCACATGGCAAGGCAGCGGCCCAGTTGCGCTAATCCCAGCTGACAGCAACTCCCCCTATAGCGCCATCTCACCCGAACGAACCCTAGTCATGCAGCGTTTGGCGGTGCTCTATAGACTCACCCTCTCATCCGCCGAACCAGAGGGCCGCAACTCTGACGAGGCGAGGGGCGCCACCACCCAGGCTGCGCTGCCCCCCATCGACCACGTGGTGCTCTCCGCCTCAT
>CAYZFJ010000094.1:0-13175 GCA_964477705.1 uncultured Myxococcia bacterium
TCCCGGTTTAGAGACAGAAGTCAGGGGGTAAGCTGTTACCTGGGGAGTTCTGTCCTGTTGGGGAGATAGAGGATAGTGTAGTAGTGGTTTATGCCAATCATGACGTATCTGTCCGTACCGGGTGGTTGTAGTGCTCAATGCTAAGTTTGCGCAGGCATCTGGAGACATTCTGCCCAGTTTGGCCGATAAAAGGTTGAGTCAGAGGAATCCTCAAAGGACTCAATAAGCTGAAGGAGGCAGATAATGAATGACAACTCCAATGAACCGAAGCTTTGGCATTTAACCCTCACTTCTGAGGGAAGAATGGCTCTCTTTCCTGATGATAAGAGTATCAGAAAAGCTCTCCTGAAACTGGTAAAAGTGGCATCCGATTTTTTGGTAAGTTTTTGTTTGGTTGATGAGCATATCCATTTGGTGTTGAAGTGTCCTAGGGACAACGTCGGAATTATATCTCGTGCCATTCAACTTGCGCTCTCTCCCATTGGTTCCTGTCACTTCAACTCAGGACATATAACTGCTGTCACAGACCGTACTCACCTTGAACGCCTCATCTCATATTGCGTAATTCAGCCTGTCAAGCATGGGCTCGCTGGTCATCCAGCTCTTTATGGCGGTTCATGCTTTCTGGACCTGATCGGTGCGCGGTGTATTGGAGCTCTTGGCCAGCCTCTTAGCTCGTTGCTCCCCAGATTTGACAGTGTCAAGCTTTACCCCGATGTCAGTCTGCCACCTGGCAGACTGATGCCGTTGAGTGATGAGCATATTAAAAATGTTGGCGTATCAGGTGTTGCCGAAGCTGTCGGCGCAGTATTGGCTGCCGCTCCGGGGCTAAATGGCAATTCAGAAGAGTCAGTGAAAGGCCGCCGTGTGGCTGTAATACTTGCATTGAGAGCAGGTATTACATCAGGGCAGATTTCGGATGAGATGAAAATAACAAAGCGAAGCATAAACCGGTTGAAAAGCCTGACGATGTCAGAGAGGGTTATGGAAGCTGTTCGAATACGTTTAGCCCTTGAGAAGCTCGTTGGAGCTTTTTAGTGGGTGGAAATCTGGAGGGCTGCTGCTTAGCAGGTGGCCTTCTAAACTTGCTCCGCACTTCATGAATCAGCTTGCCTGTGGCTACCGCTGTGGGTGCTCCATGTTGTACCTCCTCGATTTAGGGCTCGACGTACCGTACCACCAGAGGCGCAATATAAGGAGCATCGCATGATGAATCTCAACCTGGGCAATGACCATCAGGCATTTGAGAGTCTCTTCGTGCCTTGTGCGAGTATTGGTGAGACGAAGTTCACCAGGCTGGGGATGGCAGCACCCGTTGTGTTGATTGCTTCATGATTACGCTAGGTTATGCTGACAAATAGGGGGTGCCATTTTCCTGGACTACGGGCCTGTTGATTCGCTGAGCGAACTCTAGGGGTTGTACTCCCATGAAAAGGTCATGGAGGCATTGGGAGAATCTGGCTTGAAGACTCCGATCCCTACACCGCCCTGGTTTGCCTCGCACGTCCCGAATGGACCTGTGGGTGAACCGCAGTAGACCAGGTCGATGATGGCGGACCCATCGCGAATCTCGGATCCAGCGCCGTATGTGAAGCCAGCATCGAGCAGGCGCTGCATGTAGGTCTGCATCACCGGCAGGACTGGGTCCGGCTTGCGGTATGTGATCCACACTACAAGGTCCTGATACTCCTGTTCGGAGCGATCCTCTATGGAGACTATGCGTCCATTTAATTCGGGGAATGGCGGGAATGGCGAGAGCAACTCAGTCGGCCAGTCGCCAAGAGTCCCTCCCGCGTCGCTGTCGTCTTCACCGTCGGAGGTGCTCATGCAGGCTGCGAAGCCGAGGAGCGACAGGCACGCTACGGACAACGCCAAGATCTTCAGGGTTAAACACATCAAAAAGACCTCCTCCGGTGGTTACAGCTCATCTGTCATAAGCAGGTGTGTAATCCACAGGAAATAGAACGCTGACATTGGCGACCAGTAGTTCCGGTCACCTGTTCGCAGGAGTGGAGTAACTGCCTCTTTAATATCGGTTTTTACAGTGCTGTTCACCAGCACAACCTGGAGCTTTTCTGATAATCAGACGACACTATCACTCCGCTTTTTCTAATGCAATCATTTCAGGTTAATTGCTGACACGGAGCCCTGGAGGGCGAACGCTGTTCGCCTCTACAAACGATTGGCGCAAAAGCTCATAGCAAATAGCTACGTGCTCCTTGCACGGCCGGCGGATTGGGTGCACCGACGGCGAAGGGCACGGCATGCACGCGCCCCTACAGCGGCAGGAGTGATTCCCTTGTGCCTTGTAACTTTCAACTCCCTAGGTGGGGGTGGTGGCGTGAGAGATGTCTCAACAGTTGGTCAAAGGGCAGGCAATTGGCGATCTGAGCCGGCTCGAGCCATCCTCTGCGGGCTACGCCGATGCCGAACCGAATCTGCTGCAGGTTTGAGACATCATGGGAGTCTGTATTGATGGCCACCATCACCCCTAATTCCTTTGCCCGCCGGCAGTTGCGACTGTTCAGATCAAGCCTCTCCGGGTTGCAGTTCAGCTCCATAATTACGCCGTATTCCCTGGCCGCAAGCAGGACTTCTTCCATGTCGAACTCCAGGGGGGCTCGCCTGCTCAGCAGCACACCGGTGGGGTGGCCCAGAATGTCGATCACTCTGCTCTCCATCGCTCTGATAAGCCTCCTGGTCATCTGGGCGGGATCCATCTGAAATGATGAGTGTACTGAAGCAATCACGCAATCCAGACCCACCAGCACCTCCTCGCCTAGATCCAGACTGCCGTCGGGGAGAATGTCTGTCTCCACTCCCCGCAGGATGTGCAATGGGCGGCTGCTTTCCCCGCTCCCCAGGCCCCCTTCACCCGCTCCTGCAGCCCCCGCCACCCCCTCACGGGCAAGGGCAGCTTCCACCCCCAGAATCTCTGCCCCCTGTTGCTCAAGCTCTTCGGCGGACAGCCCACCGGCGATTGCCAGATGATTGGAATGGTCAGTGATGGCGATGTATTGAAGACCCAGTTCGAGGGCGGCTGTGGCCAGCTCACGTATAGAGTTGCGCCCATCGCTGGCGGTGGTGTGCATGTGCAGGTCGCCCACCATGTCTTCACGGGTAACCAGATGGGGCAGGGTACCAGCCAGGGCTGCCTGGAGCTCGCCCTCATTCTCCCTCAGTTCGGGTGGAATCCAGGGCAATCCCAGCAGGCTGAAGACCTCCTGCTCGGTCTTGCCACCTAGTCTTTCCTCACCCCTGAAGACCCCATACTCGCTGACCTTGAGGCCAGTGCTGCGGGCTCGATTGCGGATAGCTATGTTGTGGGCCTTACTCCCGGTGAAATAATGGAGGGCCGCACCAAAGCTGTCTGGCTCCACAACCCGCAAATCCACCTGGATGCCCCTGAAAAGGAGGATGCTGGCTTTTGTGGGGCCCTGGCCCAGTATGCGCTGCACTCCATGCAGGTTGGTGAACCTCTCAAGCACAAGCTCAGGCCTGTTAGCGGCGGTTGCCAGGATATCTAAATCGCCGATAGTCTCCCTGCTTCTGCGATAGCTACCAGCTACAGCTACCTCAATAACCCCATCAAATTGTCTGATGGTATCGAGGAGCCAGTTCACCACTGGTTCCACATCGCTTATCAGATGACGCCCTTGAAACTGACGGTAATGGGCGATTGATTCCAGGATTCTCTTCTCCCGCTTCTCTCCCATCCTTGGAAGCTGGCTCACACGGCCTTCCATGCACGCCTTCTCCAACTGGTCGATGCTGGCGATGCCCAGCTCCTCATAGAAGAGACGGGCCGATACTGCTCCCACGCCGTCCAGACGGGTCATCTCCAGTAAGCCGGGTGGAATCTCCTCGACCAGTCGCTGGTGATCCTGAAAATCACCAGTTCTGATCGCCTCCCTGATCCGCCCCTCTATACCTTTGCCAAGTCCCGGTATGGTGGTGACAGCTCCTGCTGCGTACAGATCCTCGATGGACTCATCCAGATTGGCCACCACATGAGCGGCATTCCTGAAGGCCCTGATTTTGAATACATTGGCGTTGGTGAATTCCAGCAGGTCGGCGGTCTCATTGAACAGATTGGCCAGTTCACCATTATTCACAGGGTATCTCCTGATTACAGAGTTTGGCTGCTTGGGTACCGTTTACTATAGCAGTTGTGGCGGTTATGGCAATGACCTCGGCGCTATTCCATCATGTGCCAGAACTGCACCACGGCCTTCTGGACTGGACTGGACTGGACTGCTGTGGTTCTGACCGGGTTGACAGGATAGAGCCATTAAAGAGAACCAATCCAGAGCCCAGCCCTCACCCAGCTTTGTGACATTACCCATTCAGCCCCGTTACCCGTCAATAATGATCACAGTGATGTTATCAGTACCCCCTCGTTCCAAGGCCAGGGACTCCAGGCGCCGACAGGACTCTGCCGGGCATGAGGAGCTGGCGATGCTGCCGATCTCCCTCTCTGAGACGAGCCGGTAAAGGCCTGATGTACACAGGATAAGGCGTTCACCCTTGTTCAGAACCAGGTTGTCTTTTAGGTCAACCTTCAGCTCGTTAGTTTCACCACCACCCAGAGCTCGCGTGAGCAGCTCTCGAGTGGGGGGGGCCCATGTGCCCTGCTCCATATTCAGGTCCACACCTGCGGAGGTGAGCTCACTGGTCATCAGGTGGTCCACGGTCAACTGGAACGCCCTGCCTTCTCTGATCTGGTAGGCTCTGCAGTCTCCCACATGGCACACATGATAGCGATTGCCATCGGTCAGGATTACGCCGGTAAGGGCGCAGGTAGCATCAGCCAGAGTCTCATTCTGCTCTTGCGCCCACAAGATGGCACTGTCGGCTGTCTTGAATGCTTCTACTAAATACTCGGGAGAAAAAAATTCGTTTCCTGATGAGGTGAAAAATGAGAGCACTGTTTCAATGGCGATCCGTGCGATGGTGGAACCTGACGGATGCATGCCCCGCCCATCGGCAATCAGTATCAGGGTTGCCCATGGCAAGGTCAGTATGCTGTAACAATCATCGTACACTTGCCGTGTTCGGCCCATGTGGGTAGATATGCCGAATTCCCTGGACTGCATCATAGGCTTCATCGTCGTCATCATCGCTATCCGTTCTTACACATGCCAATACAGAGACTCAATCTTTGCTATTTATGGGACCGGAATATGGGGATGGGAACTTGGAAAGAGGAAAGAGGAAGGCGGAAAGAGGAAAGAGAGAAGTGGGGAAGCGGGTAGCGGGTAGCGGGTAGGAGCTGATCAAGGATCAATGGTTGTGGTGACCAAACACTGTGCGAAGAGTCGCGGATATCTCACCAATGGTAACTCGCCGCCTTACAGCTTCCACGATGAATGGCATCAGGTTCTCATTGGTGCGGGCCTTCTCTTCAAGCATGGCAAGGCTGGCGGCGACCTTGTCGCTGTCTCTCTTTGCCTTCACCCCATGGAGCCTGTCAACCTGAGCCCGCTCCAATTCTGGCGAGAAACTGAACAGGTTTGCTGGCGGGGTCTCCTCAGTCTGGAAACGGTTCACCCCCACTACAACACGCTCACCACTCTCAACCGAGCGCTGCCAGGCATAGGCGCTGTCTTCTATCTCCTGGCTTACAAATCCCCTCTCAATGGCTGCCACCATGCCGCCCATGGCGTCTATGCGGTCCAGATAATCTACGGCCCCTCTCTCAATCCGGTCAGTCAGGGCTTCAATGGCATAAGAGCCTCCCAAGGGGTCCACAATATCAGTCACACCTGACTCATGGGCGATGATCTGCTGGGTACGCAGGGCGATGCGGACCGACTGTTCACTGGGCAGGGCGAGAGCCTCGTCACGGCTGTTGGTGTGCAGGCTCTGGGTGCCCCCCAATACCGCAGCCAGGGCTTGCAGGGCCACCCGGATCACGTTGTTGTCAGGTTGCTGGGCGGTGAGGGTGGAGCCTGCGGTCTGGGTGTGAAAACGGAGCATGCAGTGATTGGGGTCGGTGGCACCGAACCTGTCACGCATCAGGCGGGCCCAGAGGCGGCGGGCAGCCCTGAACTTGGCGATCTCCTCCAGAAAGTTGTTGTGCACATTAAAGAAGAAGGAGAGGCGGCCTGCAAAGCTGTCCAGGCTCAACCCCGCATTCAGGGCGGCCTGTACATATGTGATCCCGTTCCCCAGACAGAAAGCCACCTCTTGGATTGCGTCTGCGCCTGCTTCTCTGATGTGGTAGCCACTGATGGAGATTGTGTTCCATTTGGGCATGTTGGTGTTGCAGTAGGCCATGAGATCTGTCACCAGCCTTACTGAGGGGCGGGGAGGGTATATGTAGGTGCCTCTGGCCACATATTCCTTTAGCACATCGTTTTGCACCGTGCCCCGCAGGTTGCGCACCTCTGCACCTGTCTCTTCGGCCATCACCTGGAGCATGGCGAGCAGGGTGGTGGCTGTGGAGTTGATGGTCATGGAGATGGAGACCTTGTCGAGGGGGATCTGGTCAAACAGAATTGCCAGATCGTCTACTGTGTCGATAGCTACACCAACCCTGCCTACCTCGCCCTCTGCCAGGGGATTGTCAGAATCCAGGCCCATCTGGGTAGGAAGGTCAAAGGCTACGCTCAAGCCGGTCTGCCCCTGCTCCAGCAGATAATGGAACCGACGATTGGTATCGGCTGCGCTGCCAAACCCGGCATACTGGCGCATAGTCCAGAGCTTTCCCCTGTACATATTGGCCTGGACGCCTCTGGTGAATGGGTATTGGCCAGGAAAACCGAGGTCGTCCATGTACCGGGACGTGTCTCCATCAAGCGGGGTATAGAGAAGCTCGGGGGATGCTTCCCCGGCGAGTGGGTTCGGCTCTCTCCCTCCTCCACTGGCAACGGATGAAGGGGCACCTGCTGTCGTTGTACCCTCCTCAGTGGACTTGGCAGCCCTGGTGGCTGCCTTGGCTGCCTTAGCTGCTCTCGCAGCGGCATCCTGCTCCATGCTCTCCTGCCAGCGGGTCTTGGCGTCCCGGATGGAGTCTAACAGGGATTGGTCTGCTGGAGCGGCAGCATTATCAATTGGGGCAGAATCTGCTGAGCCAGAAAAACCTGTAGAACCAGATGGTCCTCGTGAACCATTATTGAGCTTCATGTTTCACACTCCCGAGGATAAGTTCATGTGCCAAGTTATCATCACTTGATCATGATGTCAGCATCCGATTCAACAACAGTGTCAGCATCAAATCACAGGTTGTTGTTGCCATGTCTTACTGTCAGGTCATCTTCCAGGCCATTTTCCAGATTATCATGTTCATCCAGCTCCTCACCTGGGTCCTCGGCGAACTCCTCGGCTAACTCCCGCTCGTATTCCAGCTCTTCTCTCGCTTCAGCTTCAGCCCCACGCTTCTCCTTCTCCAGGAGGGCTCTCTTCCGGTTTCCCACCATGAGTCTGCTGCCAAAGATGCTCAGCTCGTAGAGCAAATACAGGGGGATAGCGAGCATGATCTGCGACACCACATCTGGAGGGGTGATGATTGCACCCAGAATCAGGCAGGCGACCACCGCATGGGGGCGAAACCGGGCCAGCATATTATGGTCGACCACACCAAGTCTTGCGAGGAATGAGATCACCACAGGAACCTCAAACACCAGGCCGAACGCCAGGAGCAGGTTGGTGGTGGCTGACACATATTCGCCCACCATGATGGTAGGGGTTACGCCTGAGCCCACAGCATATGAGAGCAGAAAAGCATAGCCGTATGGCAGGATAACGAAGTAGCAGAAGAGCACTCCCAGTGCGAAGGCAGCGGTTGTCATGAAAACGAATGGTAAACCGGCTCTCTTCTCGTGCCCGTACAGACCAGGAGCGATAAAACGCCAGATCTGAAACAGAATGAAGGGCATCGCTACACAGATGGAGGCCAGGAATGAGAGCCTGAGCTGACTGAGGAGCGCTTCAGCCGGTTCTTTTGTGTGTAAGCTGCCGACCCCTTCTGCAAGTCCAGCCATAGTTAATGACTTTAGGATGGGTGCGGAGAAGAGCTTGAAGATGGCTTCACTGAATCCGGTAAAGGCAACTGCAAATAATACAAACACCACTACCAGGCAGATGAGAATGCGCCGGCGCAACTCCTCAAGATGTTCATTAAAGGATAACTTTTTCGGGTTAGCCATGAACTCAAAGTTACCATTCTGGAACCATTGGCTACATCTGCACATCCATCCACCTGGATGATGATGGGATGCGCCATGGCTCAAATTGATGTGTGTGTTAACCGGCCTTAAGCCTGCGGCTCTTCGTCAGATGGAGAGACGATTCCATTCCGAACCTTTTGAGAACTTGCGGTATCCCGAGGAGCGGGAGTGCTCGCAGGAGCTGTCGTGCGAGCCTGCAGGGATGACGACTGCTGGAAGGAGAAGCCGCCACCACTCCCACCGAAGTTGAGATTGTTGAGCTTCTCCTGCAGCCTGGTGTCCAGATCGGGCTCAGCAGGTGTTGGTGCTGGTGCGTCTGCAGCAGCAGCAGTGAGAGCCTGGGTGTCGCCTGCTGCCCCAGCTACGGTGCGACCGGCATTTTCAACATTGGCGGCCATCTGAGCTGGTGGTGCACTGACGCCCCTCTGCTGTTGTGCTGGTGTTGTCACCTCCGCATCCATCTCGTCAACAACTTCTCTTAGATCGGAGGAAGCTTTGCGAAATTCTTTCAAAGCCTTGCCGGCAGCCCGGGCAAGACTGGGGATTCTCTTAGGGCCGAAGATGAGGAGCACGACAAAAAGAATAAGGACTACTTCCAACACGCCAATTTTTCCGAACATGGTAACCTCCTGGAAAGCGGGCAAAGATCGTAAGCAGTGTTATGGTAAGTCGTCAATCCATAGACTGCATTTTTTTGTTTTTAAATCTCTCTCTCTCTCCGATAGCAGGTGTTGAATCTGAAACCAAAAGGCCCAACTCCTTATGCGGTATGTTTATCAGCTTGACCGTTCAGGCCAAGATTAAATGGATGCCTGTCGAGGCAATGTAAGGTCCTTCTGCATTATTGAAACACTCATCAACCTTATCATTTCTATTATGAGTGTGCCAGAGCGGTGTTTGTTCCAGACCTGCTGGTAGGGGTGCAGCATGCCCGTGCCATCTTCCCATGTAAATGTGTATGTGTATGTGTATGTGTATGAAGAACAGCTTGTCAAAGCAGGCGGAACTGTTTTTGTCCCTGTAGTAAGTCGGCCTGGATGCCGGCTTTTTCCAGCATCGTCTTTCCCTGGTGCGCTCCTTCGCCAGTTAGGAGGAGCTGTTTGGGGTTCACGTGCCGGATATAGTCGATTAAATCAGCCATGATGATGGGGCTGACCATGTAAAGGTGTGTAACAGGGAGCCCGCCCATAAAATGTTTGAAAACTTGGGCCTGGAAGTGGGACTGATATTGGGAGTGGGGCTGAGCTTGTCTGATCGTTCCCCGTTTGCTCTGGTGTCGGGTCGGCTGGACTTCAGTCAGTCTGGGCATGGGGTGAACATGCACAATGTCAACGTCAATCCGTTTGAGAAATGTCTTTAAAAATTCCGAACCGGCCAGGTGGGAAGGCATGAATATCAAGCCGCCTTCCCTGGGCGGGGATTTAAGTTGGATAGCATCTTCCAGTATTACGGGGACATTATCATAGTCCAGACCAGTCTGGGCCAGTGTCCGGTAGAGGGTACGGTATATCTGGAGCGGTGTCCTCTCCCCTTCCAGCCGTTGGAGTATTCTGGGTAACATCCACTGATCGAGGAGTATCAGGGTGGTTTTGTTGGGATTAGCAAGCTCTCCAAGGACAGCTCTGGATTGGAGTCCATCATCTATGGTCAGCCCTCTGGCAATGGCAGCAGCCTTGTGATTGGCGGAGAGGAGGAGCGGTGAGTCTATGTGGTGTGCTCCTGAAACGCCTTTGATCAGGTTAGTGGGTGAATCTGAGCGTTGTGCCCCGTCCCCATCTGAGCTCTGTTCTCTTGAGCTGTCCTGACCCATGGTTGACTCAACGGTGTTTGGAGCCGTGGCTGTTGCTGTCGATGACGTGACTGGTGTCGCTGTTGATGCGGGAGTAGTTGTCGGTGCCGATGCTGTTGTCGGTGCCGATGCTGGTGCTGATCCAGGCGCCGGAGCCGGGACCCATGGGGGTATATCCATGCGGATCACCATCACATCGCCTGTTCCAGGGAAAAAGGGCTCCCATTGCTGGCGCTCCTGATTACCAAGGTTAAAACCGCTGGTGTAAAGAATATGACCGAGCTCCGTTTTGATTTGCGCTTGGCAAGAGCCTGGTCCATAACCTGCAGGGAGTAGAGTCACTTCTACTCGAGCTAGACGGAGCGGGAGATGTTGGACGGCACCCAGCACTGAGCGAGGACCGTTTTTTTTGCTTGCATATAGAGAATTGACCCTGGACGTGATTGCACGTTTATGCCTGATGGTAAGGAGGTCAGCAGGTATGGTTACAATGCACAGGTCGCGCTTTTGGGTAGCGTCCACCCAGACTGGTGAACCGGAAATCTTCAATCCTTCTTGCCACTCCACCTGGGGAAGGCTACTGCTCGACCAGTTGCCTGTGCTGCCCAGACGTTTTTTGGATTTGGGTCCAGAGGTAATCTGGCTCAGCCTTGGCCCGACACTCTCCGTTGATTGGGCGGAGTGAACGGATTCAGCAGTGGGGATAATCACCGGCTTTTCGGTCAGCCCATGAGACTGGATCTGGGTCTCATGCTTCTGTTTCTGCTTCTGTTTCTGTTTCTGCTTCTGTTTCTGTTCCAGATCCATATCCAGTTCATGCGCCTGAATCAGAGTCTGAACCTGATCCTGCTGCCCTTTAGTGTGGCTGCTGGCTTGTCCGGATGGATTTAGAGATGTCTCAGTTGTAGCCATATATCAGGTGCCCTCATGAGAGTCTGAAACAGTATCCGCATTTCAGTAGTGGTAGTCCTTATTGAATTCTATTCATAAGGGCTGAAAATACCTTGTTTAAGCATTTTATATTGTAAGTAAATAGAAGGAAAATTTTTGCCCCCCATATGGACGATGGTCAGTGTTCAAACCATTTATCGTTTTGCTCAGTCTTTTCCTGAGAACGATTTTCACCATGTTAAAGACACCCTTAATTCGGGTTTGTTATGGATTGTTTTACCGAAACGAAATACAGGTAGTTCATGGTGTTGATGAGCAGATGTGCAGATTTTTGTCCGTGGAACTTGACCATGAAGCATCACTCTTGCTAATAGTATTGAGCGTGTCAGGGGGGTGAAAAGTTATCCTTTTCCTGCGCAGGCCTCTCTGAGAGTTGTTTCATACCGATTCCTCAGGCAGATAGGTGCCATAAGTGAGTTCGGGAGCCAGCCATGGCATCGCAGGTCGCCATTAATCAGGCCACAATGCAGACGAAGCAGGATGAACAGGAGCCACCTTGAGCTCTCATGAATCCACCGCTGAAATTTAGTTTCTTTTTTGTTAGAGCACTTGCTGTCCTTACAGGTAAGCCGACATTGATACATGAATGTGGGCTCTCTTGGCATTGTATCTCTCATTCTGTTGCAAGATGCTTGCTGTAGACCTCAGATAGGCATCATTGCCGTATGCGGCGATGGAATTTTCACCAGGGCCATTGCACTGTGCAGCAATCAGCCTCACAACTAAAGAGTGACAGCTCCGGCTCCATTTTTTGTTTCTACAATTTTTTACTGAACATATTTGCCAGTAGTTATTACAGGACAATCGACAGGAAAATCGCTCCATCTCCCTGTTCAGTTACTAATTATTATGGCTTTGGGGGGCTCTCGGCTTCTCTGGACTTTCAGTCCCATCATGATTTCATTGGTAACATTATTTATTGTTATTAATTATGTGATTTGACCAAACTTATTCTTTACTAATTATATGGCCTTGGTTTTGTCTTTGAATTATTCTCATTGTGATTAAGTTAATTTTTTTAATAGTGCAACTATAAATTGCGTAAATGCAATGTTGTTTAAGTACCTGATTGTTTTTATTAACAGGTGGTGGAGTGTAGCCTGATGGGCAGAATGACCAAAGTTATGTGCAGTTCGTGTGGCAGGGATGTTTTGATGACCACTGTCGCCTTTGAGGAATTGAAATCCAGGAATCGAGGCAGAGGGCTCAGAGGGTTCCGCTGCGAATCATGCGAATCCGTAGTCAGGAAGCTGGAGTATCGCAGCAGCAACGACGATATGCCTGAATGGAAGCTGATGTCACTTCTGCCTGAAGGCGCCAAGGTGCGTGGCAGGAATAGACCGTATAGCGGAGTTAATGAGTTTCGGACATATCGTTCATCGAATCCAGATGAGCTGCCCCCTGATGATTATGGCAATCGGATAGATTATCAGCCCCATGGGGATGGTAACGGGCGGAGGCGTTCTCAGCCCTATGGGCAGGCCAAGTCTCAGAACCAGACTCAGGACAGTGTGGGCGGTGATGTTGATGAGCGGTCCACGGGGAATGTTATTGGGAGTTGCGGGGATGGTCAGTGCTGTGCTTCTCCAAATCATGGCGCTTGCAACTGCGATGGCGACGGCGACGGCGACGACACTGGCAAAAAGAAAGCTGTGGATTTTCCAGAGGGAAGCGGAGGCGCAGTAGCTGAGACTGGTAATGGTAATGGCAATGGCCGTGATGGAGCTGGTAATGGGAATAGTCGGCTCCGGGGAGGTCAGGAGCGCCGTGATGATGGCAGGACCCTGTATAAGACCACTTGCAGCCGTTGTTTCAGGCCTACTAAAGTCCCCTTCAGACCCACCCCCGCTCGGACCATCTATTGTCGTCAGTGCATGGCAGAGAAGGGCATGAGAACTCTCTAAGCTACCCCTTAAACGTCATCCCCCCCCACACACAAAGACACTAAAACACAGCCCCGCTCTATAAATACTATCGGCCAGCGCCCCAAAGGGCGACACATGTTGGTCGCCCTTTGAGCAGCTCTTAACGCACGTCCCCCCGCATACGTGTTCATTTAAGGCAGGTTAATTTCACAAATTGTTTGGGCGGGTGCGGTGCACCGCTGACGAAGGGCACGGCATGCCGTGCCCCTATAGACGTTGGGAGGGATGGGGAATTAGTGGTAGTGACCCATATTGTTCCTTGCACCTGATGGCCTCACACGAAGACACGAAGGCACGAAGTTAGGGAAGTGATGGCGGGAGAGGTGGTTGTTGCGGAGG
>CAYZFJ010000095.1:0-12786 GCA_964477705.1 uncultured Myxococcia bacterium
TCTACCGAGTATGTTATTACCAATAAGCGAGCCATATGTAAGGTAGGGCTGCTCTCCAAGAGTTTTTCTGAGCAGATGCTTCACAAGATCGAGAGCACAATGGTAGAGCAGGGGCCTTTTGGGCGCATGTTCGATTATGGAACGGTTACCATCTGTGGCACTGGTGGTTCCCGCCTTGTCTTTTTACACATTATCTCCCCTATGGAATTCAAACGTGCTCTGAATCAGCAGATGAGGGGAAAGTAGAAAGTTTAAAGAGGGAACAGGAGAGAGGAGCAGTAGGGCCCCTTGCACCTTAGCGTTTGCTGACGAGGGCACGGGGTGATTCTCTCGTTCCTATTGCAACTTCGGGCACGGCATGCCGTACCCCTACAGGTGTTGGGATGGAGGTATTAGGTGGATGGGAGGTGTGGCGCCAAACCCAAATCGCAATAGCTGTGATAGGGCGCTTGAGGTCTTGGTGACTTTGTGGTTTAGAATTGGAGCTTAACCGAACATACATGCTACATGCCGTGCACCTACAGGCAATTGTGGTCCAGGTTTGATGCCGACACAGAGCCCTGACGGGCGAGCGTCGCTCGCCCCTGCACCACTGCTCCTACTTTCTACTTTCAACTTTCAATTGACTACTTCCCTCTGCCAGGATGAAGTCCAGTTGGCGTCGCTGCAGGTTCACTTCTTCCAATTGGACCCGCAGCCTATCGCCCATCTTAAACATCCTGTGCTTGGAGCGGCCAGTCATGGTGAGCTTTTCCGGGTCATATTCGTAGTAGTCATCCTCCAACTTCTCCACCCGAACCAACCCTTCCACGAAGACTCCTTCAAGTTCCACAAAGAAGCCAAACGGCAACATTCCAGAAATGAAAGCGTTAAACTGCTCCCCAACCCGATCCTTCATGATGTAAGCTTTATAAAAATCGAGGACCGCATATTCCGCATGCATAGCCTGCTGCTCCAGAGCAGTGCACCGCTCCGCCACCGTATCCAACCCTCCCCACCCAAGAGAACACTCAGCAGCAACCATCTCCTGAACACGAGAACTGGGCCCCTCTACACCGGAGGCCAGGTGCATCTTTAGGATTCGGTGCACAGCCAGATCCGGATAACGCCTGATTGGAGAAGTAAAATGAAGGTAACGCTTGATCCCGAGACCGTAATGACCGATATCCTCAACCGAATAAATCGCCTTCTGCATAGCCCTCAAGGCGAGTCGATTCAACAACTTGGCCTTCGATTCACTCGTATCCAACTGTTTGAGAAAAGACCCCAGCATACCCGGCGAAGGATTTCCCCAATCAGCCCCCGGCCCCGCCTGCTTACCCCCCGGGAAGAAATACCCCATTACCCCGGCCATGGTGAAAAAGGTCTCCAGCTTATCGGGAGCAGGTTGCCCATGAACACGGAAGATAGCGGGCAAACCAAGCTCAGTGAGTAAATTACCCACGCTCCCATTAGCTGCCAGCATGAACTCTTCTATCATCCGGTGAGCCCAGGTTCTCTCTCTGGCCACAATCTGACTGGGCAAATCACTGTCATCCCTGAACAGTACCATTGGCTCCGGCACATCGAAATCCATGGTCCCCCTTGTGCTGCGCATGACCGATAGAGCCTTGGCACACTCAAGCATCACACCTAGCTGCTCTCTCCAAACCCCCACAGCAGCATCTTCACCCTCAGCCAGCTTTCCATCCAGCACATCAGAGACCCAGTCATAGGTGAGACGAGCATGGGAACGGATCACCGCTTCAGCAAAGCGGGATGACACCACATGACCATCAGGCCCCACAATCATGGTCACAGCCAGAGCCAACCGATCCTGGTCGGGCTTGAGTGAGCAGAGATCATTGCAGAGCCTGTCGGGGAGCATGGGAATGACCCGTCGAGGAAAATACACTGAATTACCCCTATCCAGAGCCTCAAGGTCAATGGCCGAACCAGATTTTACATAATGGGCCACATCGGCAATAGCCACCACCAGTTCAAACCTGCCTCCACTGAGCCGCCTTACTCCCACAGCGTCATCGAAATCCCGGGCATCCGCGCCGTCTATGGTAACCAGTGGATAATCACGGAAGTCCACCCTGCCTTTAATCTCAGGCTCCGAGATCTCCCCATCAAGAGCATCTGCCTGGGCAGTCACCGCCCCGGGAAACTCTAAAGGCAGATTAAACTCAAGTATGATCTTGGCAATCTCTGCTTCCGGTTCACCGGGCGTACCGAGCCGCTCCAGAATCTTCCCGATGGCAATACGGGGATCACCGGGCAGATTAGGTCTAGGCAACTCCACAATCACCGCTTCACCATCGGAGGCACCAAGAGTATCCTCGGCTCCTACCGGAATAAAATCAGGGAGACGGGGGTCATCGGGGACCACATAGCTACCTTTGCGCCGATGATAGAATGTACCTGGAACCTTGGTTGCATCCCTTGACACTATACCGGTAACCCTTCCTCTCACAGAGGATACATCATACCGGCCCCTGTATTGCCCAGGCTCCACCACCTCAACCCGCACCTGATCACCATGTATGGCCCCCCCCATATCTAGAGCCTTTACAAAAACTTTCTTATCATGATCTCCCTCACGGGCAGCGCCAATCAATACTGTGCCGCCGCCACCTCGCCTTCCGCGGAGGACACCAGTGAACACTCCCCCAACCCGTGGCCTGCTTTTGCCCCGTGCCCCGGACCGCCCTCGGGCAACATCACCTGCTGCACTGCGCCCATGGCGCACTCCCCCTGCTTTTGCAGGAGCCGAAGACTGCTTCTTGCTAGGCGCTCTCCCCGACTTGGCGGCCCCAGCCGTAACCGCCCCCCCCTCTGCACTGGCAGCAGACTGCTTAAACGGCTTACGATATGCCCGCTGCCCTAGGCTTTCAAGCAGGCCCTGATCACAGAGATGCCTGAGGACAGCCCTCAGCTCTTTCCGCTCTTCCTGGGAGATTCCCAGTGACTGTCTGATATCCCTTGTTGTCAACACCTGCCCTTCGTCCATTTTCCTGACCAAAGACAACAAACGATCCGATTCCAACATTAAAATTCCTGTTCCGTAATTTATTTTTACTGAAATTATTTGAATAATTAAGATTTACAGCACTTGTTCAAGCACTGTTACCATTGAAGTGGGGCACAAGTCACCCAATCACTAATTGAAGCTCATAATATCCTGTTATCGGCTGGATTTGTCAAGCTGGCTGGCCCGCTGGCGGAGTCTCACCTGTTCAGCAGCCATGGCTTGGGCACGTTCTTCCAGAGCACGCCGCAGCTGCTCCATAGCCTCCATCCTCGAGTGCAGATCACCGTTTCCCATCCCCTCCATCTGATCAGCGAGGAGAAAGGACACCGGATCCTTTGAATCAACCCCCAATGAAACCTCAGACGCTGCATCAGTACCTGCCCCATTGTCTGAGCCAATCCCAGTTCCAGGGTCTGGAGAATCATAACCATCACCACCGCCTTCGGGAGAGGCAATCCCATCATCACTAGGCACAGGAATGTTACCACCCACCACATCATCACCTCCCACAATCACCTCATCAGCCTCCGAGTCCTGCCGTCCTCCCGCCCCTGATGCGGCATCATCCTGTCTGCCACCCGTACCCGCCCCACCACCAAGCCTACGGGTATCCAGAGAAGCCATGGTGGAAAACCTGGTGGATTCATCAAAGAGGGCTTCCTCTTTTTCAAGCCGAACTGCCAACCTGGCAAGGACAATTCTCGCCCTTAACTCTTTGATCTGCTCTTGAAGCAATTCTGCCTGGAGCAAGTAGCTGCGCTCCGCATCTTTAAGCTCATCGGCCATCTCTCGCAGCTCATCGGGATTATCAACCTGTGTCAGAGGTGGCACTCCTGTCAATAAAGCCCCCGCACCAGCCTTGGCGACTACTGCGCTACTTCCCACAACAGAGCCATCGACTCCACTTGACCAGAGAAATCGGTCATTCAGTATCTCCTGGATAGATGCCAATTCCTGGCGCCAATACTCCCCATGTTGCCTAGTGCTCCCCCGACCTCTCTCCTCAAACTCCGTATCCCACACGTCACTGGCTCCGGAAGCTGCTCTAGACACCTGCACATCCAACCGCTCCACTGCCAGTTCAAGGGCTCCCCTGAGAGCAGCTCTTTCTGCCACAAGCCTCTGAGAGATGTTCTCCCGCTGCCCAGATAACCGATGAATTTTGTCAGTCAGCTCCTGAGCCTCTTTTTTAAGCTTGCGGATGCGAAAACCGTCCACCAGGCTGTTACCGCCATTATTGCGGAGAGCATCAATTCGCATCACATAAACTTGATGAGCGGTCTTGAGCCTCTCTACCTCAGAGGAGACCTCCTCCAACTGTGTAATCAACCTGCGAACAACGGCCACTGAGTCGCCCATCTCTGCCGTCATCCCTGCAGTGTTGTCAGCAGCACCGAATGCATGAGGAGGATTCCACGCCACAGCCACCACTGAGAGCACTAGAAAAAGCATACATGTTATCTTATTGAGTTTACCACAGGCCGAAGTGATCCAATTGGTAGGGGGGGTTATAAGATTCCCGAAGCCGTCGCCATAGTTCCCGTCTTTTGCCTCGCAAATGGTCATTTTGAATATGCAAAAAAAAATGGTCTTCATTTCTTCTTCAATTCATTTATCTTCCAAGACAACAACATACCAGAATGTTAGCTGTGCCCTGCAAGAACAAACGGCGATAATCAATGCAATTCCTACGCCAACACCTGCCACCGTTCATTCCAAAACTCTAAAACCTCCAATTATCAACCCCAAAACGCTCCAAATCTTTGCCTGCATACCCAGCATCACGAGCTGAAACATCCGCATCCACATATTTCGCATTAAACCCTTATCCAGGTTTTTCATTATCTGAGGTAAGGACAATCAAAAAACTGTTACTTGGTGATCCCTCGCTTTTATCGTTGGCTTTCATCGATCTTTCCATTAAACACTGATCGGTCACACATGAAGCATGTCCTTCGTCATTGACTGGAGCAGGACAATTCCGCTGGCACAGAGTGAAAACAGGATTACAGGAGATACCTCCCGATGAGCGACACAGAACAGAGAACCATGGTATTCGGTGGCGAGGAAGCTGGTCAGGCCAAATTTGATGAAGCACCCATTATCATGCTTCCCATACCCATGGAGTGTACTGTCACATATGGGGGCGGTACAGCAGATGGTCCCCAGGCCATTCTTGATGCTTCAGCCAATATGGAGCTGTTCGACGAAGTGGACTGGAGACCATGGTGGGATGGGACCCAGCTCCACACAACGCCTCTAGTCAATACGGACAACTCCAACCCGGAGATGGCCGTAAAGCAGATCAGAGACAAGGCGACCCCTCTTTACCAGCTCGGTAAGCGGGTTATTGGACTGGGTGGTGAACACACAGTTACCGTGGGGCTGGTACAGGCTTTATTGCAATCATACCTGGAAAAAGGAGGCCAGACTGCCAACCTAGGCATCCTCCACATCGACGCCCATGCGGATCTGCGTGACCAGTACGAAGACACACCCTATTCCCATGCATGTGTAATCCGGCGTTTACACCAGGATTTAGGGCTCAATGTGGTATCCTGCGGAATCCGAAGCCTGAGCGCCGAAGAGGCTGCTTACATAGACCAGAATAATCTTAAGCTCCTTTTTGCCCACCGAATCAACGAGAACGATGACGGTTGGATCCAAACTGCCATTAACCGATTGCCCCGCGATATCTACATCACCCTGGATGTGGATGGCCTTGATCCGTCAGTTATTCCAGGAACAGGTACACCTGAGCCAGGCGGTCTGAGCTTCAGACAGGTAGAGGGGGTGCTGCGGGCAGCAGGCAAATACAAGAATATTCTGGGAGCGGATGTGGTTGAGCTTGCTCCCATTCCCCAACTGCCTGCTGGTGATTTTACTACGGCAAGACTGACTGCAATTCTGATCAGGGGAATGCTCAACAGCCTGGCCCAATATTGAGCCAAACGAGGCTCAAAGCAGCTCAGGCCTGATTACCGTTTGCTCTTCCCACCTAACCTGGGCACCCATATCCCCCTGTCAACCCCCACACACAGCCATCCCCTGCAACCTGCAAAACGCACCGGCTCCACAGGACAGCCAGACAGACGCAGCACAAAAGTGCTCATGGCAGCTCTTGGCTTTAGGGATGCAGTGGTAGCAAGTAGATCACACGGCCAACCAGACAGCCTAAGTACCCGAAGACACCCGACCGGCATACGGGTACACCTGTCCATTCAGCAATGATTAAGACTGTGTTTTAGTGGCTTTTTCGGAGAGAGACCTGATGCTGATCACCAGTTCAGGCCGTCTGTTTCTGAAGGCACTCTTCCGTTTCATCCTGGGGCCAGGTACGTTCCAACCAGATTATGGATTCCTGCTCGATATCCAATTTTTCGCGGATGAACGCCATGGCTTCTTCACAATCAAAGGATTTGCAGGAGAACACATCCATACTGAACCGCTTTCTCAACGGCCAGGTGTGAATGGAAATGTGGCTTGTGGTAATGACACAGAATCCGGTGATGCCACCATCGTCGGAATCATTCTTGAGATTAGTCTCGTTAAGAGCCACTTCCACCACGTTGGGTTCCACCAGAATCTCCATCTTCAACACATCAACCAACTCTCGCATCATACTCTTAAGATGCTCAGCGTCGGCCAGGAGATTCGGGTTCCGTACAAATGCATCAATGGTGAGATGCCAACCAGAGTAAATGGGGTTTTTCATTCTGCTACCCTCACATACACCAGGCTGCGTATCCCGCCTTATCATCCTTATTTTAGGGCCCAGACAACAAATCTGTGACTATTTCTCCGGTGCCAATTCGGAGAAAACACACCTATACAAGAGAGATAAGTTGAGACAGCAGACTACAAGGGGCGCAAATACCGGGAGGGCCCTTCGACGAGATTACCATAATGTCGATTCCAGCCTCCAGGCGGTTAACGCCCGCAACGGAAAGCCTGTCAGTATTCTGACTGGCTCCCATTGGCCACACCCAAAACCCGCACAGCATTTAATGTGCGGAACGAATTTTCTCGCGTTCTCCGGATGCGACTAAGGCTGGCAGCACCGGAACCCAACGCGAAGGATGGCGGAATCTAACACCATGCTTTACAGGACGCAAGAGAAGTTTTGCACTATATGCAAAATTTTTTATTGTTTTTTACCAAGCCCGCTTGACAAGCGGTTATGAGGTGCATTTGGGTGTAGCATATTGCAAACAAAACCACCTACGAAATCGTCCGAAAGGGAAACAACTCGGGCAAGAGTTAACCCCACTTGACTTAGTCAGACAGGTTTTCATTTCCCCCATTGGCCCCATCGGCCCCATCACTCTCCCCCTCAAGGAGACCGTATTTCTCCAGCTTATAATAGAGCGCGCTGGTCTTGATCCCCAGCAACCGGGCAATCTCCGCCTTAACACCACCAGCCTTTTGAAATGCCTGCACAATAAGATCCTTCTCCAACTGATCCAAAAGCACCGGCAGAGCCTGGCCGCCCAATGGCAATTGGAGCCCAGGACCATGACCATAACCCCTACCCTGCCGCTGATTGATATCACATGTTCCCAAATCCACCTTCTCCCTCAGCCAGGCAGGCAAATCCTCAACGCCGACCTGCTCTCTCTCGGCAAACACCAGCACCTGCTCCACCACGTTCTCCAATTCCCTGACATTTCCAGGCCACTCATAGCACTCCAGCACCCTGATGGTCTCTTTGGCAAAACTCTTAACCATAGTCCTGGTCCGACTCGCCAGCTTCTTTAAAAAATGGTCAATCAGCAGGGGGATATCTGATCTCCGTTCTCTCAACGGAGGTAGATGCAGAGGCACCACATGGAGGCGATAGTACAAGTCTTCCCTGAAGGCACCATCATTAACCATCGACATGAGATCCCGGTTAGTTGCACTGATCACTCTTACGTTCACAGAGACTGTCTCTGTTCCCCCCACCCGGTCAAACTCCTTCTCCTGTAGGACCCGAAGCAGTTTTACCTGCAAATCCAGGGGGATATCACCCACCTCATCGAGAAAGATCGAACCCCCATCAGCCAACTCAAACTTGCCAAGTTTTTTCCGAAAAGCACCAGTAAAAGAGCCTTTCTCATGGCCAAACAGCTCACTCTCCAGCAGATCCCTCGACAGAGCGCCACAGTTGACTCGGACGAAAGGCCCATCCTTCCTCTGGCTGTTCAGGTGGACCATACTGGCAACCATCTCTTTACCCGTTCCACTCTCACCAGAGATCAGGACAGAAGAGTCTGTTCTCGACACCTTGAGGACATTATCCAAGGTACGCCGGAAAACAGGCGATTCCCCGACCATATGCTGCTCTGCGGCAGGAAACTGCTCCCCAAGTTCCATACGCAGAGAGAGGTTCTCCTCCTGCAACCGCTTCTGGTTTTTCCGCAGCCCAATCACCTCGGCTGCATTCTGGACCTTAGCTCTGAGCAGCTCGGGTTTGAACGGTTTGGTCACAAAGTCAAAGGCTCCGATTTTCATCGCCTCTACCGCAACGTCCACGGTTCCATAAGCTGTCATCAACATAACCAGGGTATCTGGCATCTCCTCCCTGACCACTTTGAGGATGTCCAGACCATCCACATTTTCCATGCGGAGATCAGTAATGATAAAATCGGGTTTTTCGCTCCTGAAGAGTTGGAGCCCTTGCGCACCAGAAGAGGCAAGCAGTGTACGGTAGCCCATGCGTGTCACCACTGCTGACACTCCCTCCCGCATAGCCTCGTTGTCATCAACCACCAGAACAAGATTCATGTGGGCCTCTTGACCATATGGCCACCATCGTTGTTATTGATTGGCGCATAGATATTCTCAGCACTATGGGGCAGGAGGATCGTCACTTCAGTTCCCATGCGCTGACGAGAAACCAACCCCACCCACCCCAGATGCTCCTCAACAATCCTCTTAACAATAGCCAGGCCCAACCCGGTTCCCTTCTCCCTTGTGGTGAAGAAAGGCATAAAAGCGTTCGCCTGAGTCTCTGCATCCATACCCTGCCCATCGTCTTCCACGGTCAACAGAATCGCAGTCTCCACATCTGTCTTGAGAGTCATCCCCACAGGCCAGGTTCCATCATTTTTCTTTACTACACGTGCGCCAAGGCGAAGAGAAGAACTCACTGCCCCTTGCCCAATCGCATTGAGGCTGTTGCTAACCAGGTTCAGTAACATGCGATGGAGCTTGTCTCTGTCGCCCCAGAGGACCAGATCAACAGGCTCCACCGAAACAGAAACCGATACTGACGCAAACTCCTCTGTATGACCGCCGCTCACCCAGACACCACCATCCATTTTACCCCGCAACGCTGCCGCATGGAGCACATCCTCAAAGAGACCAGCAACGCCCACCATCTCCCCTACCAGAGGCACCTTTCTTGCATACCCCAGGAACTCATCTACCACGCTCTTTAGGGTGGCTATCTCCTTCTGAATTCTCTCCACGTAGATGGTTTTGCCTTCATCCCCCGCCACATCTTCCCTGAGCAAGCCACAGAAGAGCTCCATACCGCCAAGGGGATTTCGCACCTCATGTGCAATACTGGCCAGCATAACCTGCAGCTCCTTCTCTCTAGCTTCCAGATTAACCCGCATCTCGTTTAAGGTATGACCGAGGAAGGAGATCTCAACACAACCACCTTGATCTACCTGAATCGGCTCACCGAGCCCTCCCCCCTTCCCGATGGCGACTACAGACTTGACCAGACGCCCAACCGGCTTGTTAATCTGAGCAGCTACCAGCACAGAGATCACTATCAGCAGACCTACATTTACCGCACCCAGGGTGAGCAGCCACCACTTAAACCTGTCAAGAACCGCATAATAGCCAGCACTCCCTTCCACAGCCACACCACCAATGATCTCCCCATTATCCAGTCTGATTGGAGCATACCCATTCTTGTGTCGCCTGCCATCGCTGCTGCGGAACAAGATTGATGATGCAGGATTCCCTCTCTTCAGGACCTGCTCCATCTCTACCCTATCCATACCCAACTCTGGATACACACGCCCGAACTCTACGCTTAAATCAGTATCTACCCTGCATTCCAGATCTGGGGAAAAAACGAATATGCGTTCCACGCCTGTGGATTGACGGATAATATTAAGGTGTTGGCGAAAATTAGACTGGATCGTCTCCATGTGGGGTTCCAGCCGTGCCAACCGCTCCCCGTCACGACCAGCCCCCATGGTTCCGGCTACAGCCTGAGCAACCGCAATCAAGCGTTCACCCAGTTGCTCCTCGAGGGCATGACGCAAGGAAAAGTGGACAACAACCCCAAATACCAATATGAGCACCAGCACAGGCCCAAGGTAGGCTAGTACCAGCCGGTTGCGCAATTTGTACCCCCTACCCATTCCAAACATCTATATCCTGAAAAAAGCAACAGCCATTACAGCCATTACAGCCATTACAGCCATTGCAGCCTGCCCCCACTCACCACTCACCACTCACCACTCACCACTCACCACTCACTCGCTAAAGACCTGGGCCTGGAAAGCATATAATTGCCCTCCTCGCCACCCATCCTTAGGAAGGGACGCCTTCTGGGCCAGGAACTCAAGGTACTGGACCCGGTTCCAGCCCTGCTCCACCGGAACCTGAGGCAACAGCACACCCCTGTTCCACCCCTTCACAAGAAGAAGACCGTCCCTGCCCACCACCACATCTTCCGGCTCAATGGGCGTAAGAGGGCCTAGAACAGAGATCTCCATATCAAGCTCTTTCAGTTCCTCAGCAGTTACCTGGGGGAAACGTGAATCTTCAAGGGCTGCGGCAACAGCCATGCTCGACACAACACGGTAAAGAGGATTTTCGCCAGCATCTCCAGTGAAGCGGCCGATACATCCCCGCAGTCTGCCATCCTTCTTTAGGGTGACAAACGCACCTAGCCGGCTCGACAAGCGGGGCGTAATCTGCTCTTCAGCCAGCACCGGCACACCCCTGCCTGATAAACCCGCCTCCAGAGAGCTTCGTGCATAGGTAGTAAGGGTCTTCTTCTCTGATGGCAGCAATATATACTTATCCATTGCAAAGAGAGAGCCTGCATTCCTGCCTGTACTCACCCTGCTATTTTCACTGGAGACCACCTCTCCCTCTCCCTCAATTCCACTCTCGATCTCATCCAGTGTCTCCTCCCCCGCTCCCTCTCCCTCTTCGTCCCACTCACCTTCTGCAGGTATATCATCAGAAATAGAGGGCAACAGGTCGTCCTCGTGACCTTCTCCTTCATCGTCGCCACCCTCACCCACAACATCACCATTATTAGTGTTTTTATGCTTATTTAATCCCTCCCCCAAGCTTGGGGAATCTCCATCACCCATTATGGCGACTAGCGAGGGATCATTGCGATAAATCGCCAGCCCCGCATAGGTTACAGCACCCGATGACGGGTCGTCGCCCTTGGATAGGGAGGTGTCGTACCCAAGCATCCTCACACCTAGACGATTATTGTTATGAATGCCGTCCAGAAGAGTGAGAGCAGTCAACAAACTATACCGGCCACAGATGGTGATGCCGGTTTGCATGATATAGTTGTCAAGGCCCTCAATGCTCAAGGCAGTCACCATGTTTACTGCTCCCATATCCAGTACCCAGAGGCGGGTGCGTAGTTCCTGCATGGTAGAGGCATGAAAAGGCCTGTAATTAAAACGCACACCATAATGGGTAAAATCAGTGCTCACCACCACCAGAGTATCCCTGCCCATGACCTGCTTCAGTATGTCCGCAATGCTTTTCATATGTTCAAGGCTGATGCTCCCCACCAGGAGCGGAACAATGGGCGTAGAGGGCAGACTTTTTTTAAGAAAGGGAAGCTGTACTTCAATGGAGTGCTCTTGATGGAACGCCTTTGGCTGAACGCTGACCGGCAAACCAGAGGCAAGCTCCATGATTCTGGTGCGTGCCTCCTCGTCCACTTCAACAAGCCCAAGAGGAGTTGCGAAGGCAGACACATCAGGAAGAGCAACACCATGCAGAGGATAACGGTGGGCTGGAGCCAGAATAAGAACCCTGGAATAAAGATGCCCTTTATCTAAAACCGATGCCCAGACCCGGCCCGCCACCTCTCCAGAAAACCGATAGCCCGCATGGGGCACGACCAGCCCCACCGGAATACCGGCGGTCTGGGAAGCTACCTTTCGCTTCCCCTTACCACTCTCCCCATACTCGCCAAGGTAACCTGCAATCTCCAGTGATAGTGCATCTGGATCAGCCGGATACCAGGTGCCGGCCAGTGCAGGTTCCTGAATTTTATTAATCATTGCTGCTCCCTTGCCCCTCTTGTTGTTTTTGGGGGAATGCTCGTTTTCATCCTTGGTAGAACCGATTGAATGGACAGTCCCCAGTCCAACCGTGGATTGTCCCCCCTCTCTCCCCTTACAGGAACAGGATGACAGGGATAATAGGGGGAGGCTCACAAGCAGCCCCAACACCAGCATGAAACGAACAAGAAGTTTGAGCAAAAAGTCCTCCATCAAGAGAATGCAAAATAGGCCTGCTACAGGAGCAACAAATATAAACTACCCCACAGATGGAGAACAATACCCCGGGGCACTGCTCAAGGCAATTCCTAACAAGTTATCAGCTACAAGCTGCAAGAGGAAAGGGGAAAGCAGGATGGCGGCAATCCATAATTCAGGGTTCAGATTGTGCCGCCGGGTTGGGTGCACCGCTGGCGAAGGGCACGGCATGCCGTGCCCCTTCAGGTGTTGGGAGGGATGGGGAATTAGTGGTAGTGACCCATATTGTTCCTTGCACCTGAT
>CAYZFJ010000096.1:0-12673 GCA_964477705.1 uncultured Myxococcia bacterium
CACATTCACCATGGGGAGCTCCACCAGCGAGATGGGCCGTTCCTACTTTGACGAAACCCTCCACCAAGTCACCATTACCAGGCCATTCCTGATGAAGACCACTGAGGTAACCAATGAGGAGTGGAGAGAGTTGTTCCCTGGTACCGCTCCCGCCATATTCCAGGACAATTGCGCCAACAACTGTCCGGTACAGCGCATCAACTGGTATGAAGCTCTCGAATACTTGAACCACTTGTCAGTAAAAGCAGGCCTTCCCCAATGCTACACTCTGTCAGACTGCACCAACTCCAGCCAGATTGGCACTGGTTGCAGCTATAGCGCCGACCAATGCAGCTATGACACCTGGACCTGCAACACAGTTGCCTTCACTGGCCTTAATTGCACCGGTTACCGCCTACCCTCTGAGGCAGAGTGGGAGTATGCGGCAAGAGCAGGCTCCACCACTGCCTTCCACAATGGGGACATCACTGGAACATATTATTGTGCAATATTGAACGAGGTGGGCTGGTATTCTTACAATTCCAACAACAGGACCCACCCTGTGGCACAAAAAACCCCCAATACCTGGGGGCTGTATGACATGCATGGGAACGTGTGGGAACACACATGGGATGACAAGAGATCCTATTCATCCCAGGCGATAACCGATCCCCTGAGCACCAACACCTACAATGACAGGGTTATAAGGGGCGGCTCCTGGTACCAGTATCCCTCCGATTGCAGGGCTGCGGCCAGAGAAACAGTTTCCAAGCGTAACCGAGATTCCAAAATCGGATTACGACCGGTGAGAACCATGGTGCTCCCATAACATAACCAGGAAACGACCCTGCTTAATTTTAATGGGGGGATTATCATTGTGGGGCCTCCATTACCCTTGTCCAAAAAAAACTGCTAAGCTACAATGCTCTGGTTTCCGACAATCTAAAAGCACGGTAACCGGACCTAAAATCAATAAGGGAACTGGAGCAGAAAACCAAATGTACCAACCCTCTCCTTACGCATCGCTGTTCACTCTGGCCAAAGCTCCCCTATCCCGCACCTGCTTGCCTGTAATATCTCAACTGCCCCTCGCTACCATCATGGTCAGCTTGTGCCTGCTCCTGGTCACCGGATGCAAACAAGACAACCACGCAGTGACCACCCTGGAGATCAGCCTGTCCCCCCTGTTGATTGAGAGTGGAGCAAAGCCTGTGTACACCCTGAGGCTCTGGTACAAAATCGAACCATCCCAGGGACAACGCCTCACCGGCAACCCCGACGGCGATCCTCTCTCCATCTCCCTGGCAGAGCCCCTTAACGACAAACCGCATACAATCGCCCTTAACACCATGGAGCAGATGGACAGCAAACTGGCCCTGCATATTGTAGGGCTGGGAAGCGACGGCACACCCCACGCCCACTGGAGTGGCACCATGGCCATCAACCGGGACAGGTCACAGAGCATCAACCTGGTCGGCTGGAATGACGCATGCGACACAGATGGTGACCTCTTCCAGGATTGCTCAAAGGCAGGTTGTTGTCCCACCCTTGAGAAGCCCGACGACCAGACCCTCTTCACCGACTGTCTGGATCAGGCGGGTGATGTAACACAACAGGCAACATTGCTGGTGGACCCAGCAGAAACCGTAGCCAAACTGGCACACCCCTTCCGTTCAGCACGCTTTGAGTCAGCAGACTCGGCCTTCTGTCGGGATGGCCTGGATAACAACTGTGATGGAAACTCAGACGATGTCTGTGATTTTGTGGACGCTGACCAGGATGGCTGGGATGCAAAGCGGGACTGTGATGACAATGCCACCGACACCTATCCGGGAGCGCCTGAACTCTGTGACGGTGTAGATAACAACTGTAACAGTCTGGTAGATGTGGATGACCCGTCTATCATGCTCAATCAGGCCTGCGAGCTCCAGGCTGGCGTCTGTCAGGGCGCAATGAAGCCCATCACCCTGTGCCAGGATGGAGCGTGGCAACCATGCACCGATGAGCACTACTCTGCCCATGACCCAGCTTGGGGCGAAGAGATCTGTGACGGTCTCGACAACAACTGTGATGGCCTGTTTGACGGTGATGATCCAGCCATCTTGCTTGATGAACCTTGCGAAAACCAGGACGGCGTATGTTTCAACGCTGTCAAACCCGCTTACCTGTGCGCACCCGGCGGCACATGGCAGCCTTGCACTGAGGCAGAGTACCAGGCCCACGCACCCGAGTCCTATGGACGGGAGATCTGTGATGGTCTGGACAATAGCTGCAATGGCCTCACAGACCAGGCCGACCAGGATTTACTATTGGAGCTGTGCGACATCCAGGTCGGCGCCTGTCTGGGAGCAATGCGCACAGCTGAGCTCTGTGTGGGTGGAGTATGGCAGCCTTGCAATCCTTATCACTATGCATCCCATGCACCGACCCTCTACGGAGAAGAACTGTGCGACAATGTGGACAACGACTGCGACGGTAACACGGATGGAGATGATAATTCCCTGGTTACACCCCTCTGCGAGAACCAGCAGGGGTTGTGCTCGGGCTCCCGTAAAACCGCCAGCCTGTGCGATAACGGGCAGTGGATGCCCTGTGCGGAGGACCAGTACCGGAGCCATCACAGCAACTATGGACCCGAAGTGTGCGACACCCGGGATAATAACTGCGACGGTTCTATAGACAACGTACAGGGCGTGGGAACCCCCTGTTCTACTGGAGAGCAGGGGGCATGCTCAGAAGGCATACTCACCTGCTTGGGGTCTCGTGATTTTGAACTGGTTTGTCATCAAAATGTTACTCCAACCTGGGAGCGGTGCAACGGCAGGGATATGAACTGTGACGGAGTTGTCGACAACCCTAGCGAAGCTTGCAGCACAGGCAAACCGGGAATCTGCGCCATAGGCGTTCAGACCTGCGACCTATTTGTGCCCCCTGATACACCAGGCTGTGAACAGGTATTCCAACCTGCACTAGAGATCTGTAACAGCACTGATGACGATTGCGACGGAATTGTGGATAACCCGAAAGGTACTTGCGTTTATCAGGGAAATCTGGACGAATGCTGGGAGCCTGGTCAAACTTGCGATGGAGCTACCGGTACTGCTCCTGTGTGCACCGCTGTTCCTGTAGAAAACGGAGCCCCCTGCGGCTCAACCCCCACCCACCAGTGCTTCATGGGTGAATGTATTGATGTACCAGCAGGATGGGCCCCCATCGCTCCCGGCACATTCACCATGGGGAGTCCCATTGGCGAGAGCGGACGGGCCAGTGACGAGACAGCCCACCAGGTCACCATCACCAGGCCATTCCTGATCAAGACCACCGAGGTAACCAATGAAGAGTGGAGAGCCATGCTTCCCGGCACAGATCCTGCTGCATTCTGGAGCAGTTGCCCCACCAATTGTCCAGTACAGCGCGTCAACTGGTATGAAGCTCTATATTATTTGAACCGCATGTCTGAAAATGTCGGGCTCGAAAAATGTTACACTCTCTCCAACTGCAGCAACTCAACTAAGCTCGGTGCAGGTTGTGGTTCCAACATTGAATGCAGCAGAGACACCTGGACTTGCACTACGGTCACCTTCACTGGTCTCGACTGCACCGGCTACCGCCTGCCCACTGAGGCTGAGTGGGAATATGCAGCCCGGGCAGGATCAACCACCGCCTTCCACAATGGAGCAGCAACTCCTGACCAGATAGGGTGGTATTCTGGCAATTCAAATAACAAAACCCATCCTGTGAAACAGAAAACCCCTAATGCCTGGGGGCTGTACGACATGCACGGTAATGTGTGGGAATTGACATGGGATCACAAGAGAGTCTATGCATCCATACCCGTCACAGATCCATTAAGCGCCAATACCTACAGTGACAGGGTAATCAGGGGCGGATCCTGGTTTGAGTATGCATCGGAGTGTCGGGCAGCTATGAGATACAGTTTTGCTAGAAATTACCGCCATTACGAGATCGGCTTCCGTCCAGTAAAGACTATGGTCATCCCCTGACCACCAGCCTCCCCACTCCCAGACCGCTCCCCCCACCGTCAGTACCGGGTCTCAGCCGCCAGCCCGCCATGAAGGTCCAGCACCGCTGAATCACTGACCAGCTTTACCATCGCCCCTCGCTGCACAGCCACCCTGGCCAGATCCTCCAGGGGGTCCATGGGTGCAAGCCCACCCCCACAAGATTTACAGGAACCGTCAAACTCCTCCTGATAGAGCAGGCCACAAACCGTGCAACCATACAGCATGCTCTGAAAATCAGAGGCCAGATAAAGAACATGAACCCGCCCGCCCACCAGGGCATTCAGCACGTCCTCCACCCCAAGAACAGCCAACCCTCCCCGCAGGGCCACCTCCTCCATCCGATTCAATCGCTCATGGGTATCCTGAACATCCCTGGCCTTCAGCTCATCAACAACCCGCTCCACCACCTTGCCCTGTGCCTCACCCACCCCGGAGCTGTCAAAAACAGAGACCTTATCCCGAACCCGCTTGGGCAGAACATCGAGGAACGCGTTAATGATTGTAGGTGGGCCAGAAGCCATTAAGCTCACACTCGGTTCTTCATCAACAAGCCGGGTTACATACTCACCACCCTCCCGCCAGATTCGCTCCGCATGCCCCTCCACATGGCGCTGGTACTTAATCTGGGACCACCCTCCCTGCTTATGACGCCCTGGAAACGATGAAACCAGCGACTCCTCGCCCCGAGCCACCCCATCCACCACCTCAATGATGCGCACGGTCTTACTGTCGACCATAACCACATAGGTCTGGGGTAAGTCATTGGTCACACGGACCAACTGGGCAATCTGCGGGTATCGGCTCAGAGAGAGGGTGTTGTTGAACCTGGCGCCAACCCGAAAAGAGACATCAAGATTCATAGGTGAGCACACAAATCGAGCGATCCCTGCAGCGCCAGCCTCCTTACCCCTGAAGAACACATCATCCAGGTAATTTTCGACCATATCCATGTCAGCCAGTACATCAGCAGTATCCCAGTCCTTCACATATTTCAGAACACGCCGCAACCTGCGGGTGTGATCTTTAAAATAGGTCCTGGCTGCTTCCCGACCCCAAAAGTCATTCCAATGATTATCCACAAAAAGGGAAAGGATTTTGTTTTCACCACCATCAAGTTCAGCTGTCTCGCGCAGTCTGAACTCAAGCGACTCTTCAGATTGTTCAAATGCCATGATTCACCTCCAGCATGGGAATACCGCAAGGTGCATACCACCCGACATAATTGGCCAACCTTTTGAAATCATTAGAATATTGTGCGTGATTTTCTCTTATTGATGGGCACTCAGTTCACAGTCAAATGGCAAAAGAGCAAGGATTTTACAACCCCCGATAATTTGGGACATCAATACTTATTTTATAGGTCGGCCGCTTTACTGGCAGCAGAGAAGGGGAAGGTACGGGGGAGCATACTTGTTCTTTTAAGGCAGGTTAATCTCCAAAAAATGCTTGTGCGAGTTAGGTACACCGCTAACGAAGGGCACGGCATGCCGTGCCCCTACAGGTGTTGGGAGGGAAGGGAGGGGGAGCAGAGGGGAGAACCAGGTCGTCAACGGGGTAATAGCAGCGAAACACTGACCAAAGCCGGCAGAATTCATGGCTCGCGCCTCACTGGTACCATGTCCAATCCCATCAGGGCACCATTTCTGAACAGCTTTACATGGAGGCTGGCCTCTGGTTCGGCAAGCTCCACCAGCCAGCGGAGGTGTTCCGCAGAGACCACCTCTCGCCCCCCCACAGACCGGATCACATCACCGATCATAAATCCAGCCACCTCTGCCGGCTTACCATGAGCCACACTCATCACCATGGCCTTACCAACCAGGCCATCATCCAGTCCCAGCTTCCTCCCATTAGCCAGAGATAGGGAACGGACCGACATGCCCACCACAGATCGATTGACCCTGCCATACCTGGCAAGCTGATCCGACACCATCTTCGCCCCATCGGACGCCACCCCAAAGGCAAAACCGGCAACAAATTCACTTGAGCCATTCATGACATCACCACCATCCCCCAGATCATGGCAGCCACCGCTCTCGCCTCCACCTATACAGCCAGAAGAACCGAAACCATCCACCCGCCCCCCCCGGACCACCTTGGCAGTGACAATCCCTACCACCTTCCCATCTAAATCTATCAAAGGGCCACCACTATTGCCCGGCTCAATGATCGCATCAGTCCGAATCAGGGGCGCCCGCAGAGCCACTCCATTCCCGGCCCCCCCAGAAATACCGCTATCCATGCCAGCCACCACGCCTTTCGACATGATCCGAGCCACACCATTTCCTCCACCCACTGCCACAATCCACTCTCCAACGCGCAGTGAAGCAGAAGCATCTGAACGGAGAGAAAGCGGCTGGAGACGAGCAACGGGCAGAGAGTGGATTTTTAACAAAGCCAGATCAGTGAGTTCATCCACCCCTACAACACTGGCGGGCACCTCATCATCATCACCGAAGATCACCTTGAGGGATCTGGCTCCCTTAACCACATGATGCGCAGTCAGGATTAACCCGGACTCATCGAGAACCACCCCGGACCCTGTACCGAGTCTCAGCTCCAGCCCCGCCTCCTGGAGCTCACCTCCAGGCTCCCTGAGCACCGGGCCCTCGTCCTCATGCTTTCCCCCGCCAGCGATGACTTCACCGCCTCCACCACCATCGGCCCCCCCCAATGGCACAGGTCTATCATGGGGTCCCTTAAGGACCTTAATACAAACCACACCCGGAGCTACATCATGAAACAGGGCATCAAGCTCATGAATGGCGTACTTGCCAGGTACAGTATCATTACCTGCGGCGTTAGAAGAGTCACTCCCTGCTCTACTGCATGATGACACAGATAAAACAGCGTAACTGGCAGCACCAGCCAAGACCACAACGGCAACCACGACCACAACCACACCCCCGATGGTTGCCTGGAAAGTACACCAACCGTCCATTATCTTCGACAGCCAAGACAGGCCAGTGCGCTTCACAGGTTGTGAGTCCAATGCTTATTATCCGTTCATGATCTGGAAAAATGAGGTTTAGATTCCATCACTGGAAGTGTTAGCAACCTTAACAAACTTTACCCGCACATCACACAGGACACTGGTAAGCAGTTTATGCTCCTCTGGAGCCAGGTTGCCCTTGGTCTTTTCAAAGAGCATCCCGAGAATATCGATGGTCTGCTTGGCCAGAGGCACAGTCACCTCACTCCGACCATCCGGGTCCTTGGCCAGACCAAGATGAACCAAGGCTGACTGGGAGAGACTGATAACAAAAGTTGAGAAATCTATCTCGAAATGAGGGTATCCCTTGGGGTTACACGGCCTTTCGGCTGTCTTCTCAGTTTTCTGTTTCTCAGGCGATTGCTCTTCGTTAATGGTCTGTCCGTTCTCAACGCTGGTGGTGCTATCATTCATCCCGTTTTACTCCATGTCAGGCTGGTGATATTTCCAGTTCAGTTCACCCCCACCGCTCCATTGCCCTTGCCCCTTAACCACAACTAATCCACACATGGTTTAGAGGTCTGCCCATTCAACAAGGGCAGTAGAAAATTGCTTCCCTGATTAATCGACTTCCAACCGTAATGCTCACCTGAAAAGAAGCAATCAATCCCGATTCTTGCTGGTCTATCCGGCCCTTGGTGAACTTATCAAAACTATTATGCATATCCCATCATTGTCAATTCATCTTCAGACCACAAGCCCAATGACACAGACAAACCCAACCACAACATTAAAAAACCCACCAATGGACAGCGCCCCTTTGCCGCTTACCGCCCGAGAGATCGTCCCATGACTCAAACGACCCCTCATTGGACAATTCTCCGGAAATTGGGCATACAACAAATTCAACTGACATTGCTAAATTCCAGTAGCAACAAACCGATCATCCGCCCTTTGGGAATCACCGCCATTGGGATGCAACTATTTGTTTTGCTTATAAAAATGCAAATTGCTAGACTGTGGAGGTACTAGAGCAACGGAATGGTTCCGTTGCCATGCCCCCAGGTCTGCCAGCAGACATTCCTGGAGCATGACACGCAGACTCATTCAAAGGGAAATATTATGAAAAACCATAATATGGTGCCGAGAATGACCCTGGTGCAAAGAATGCTGGCCGTAATCCTCTCTCTTCCTCTTCTCTTCTCTCTCTTACCCACATCTATCGCTCAAGCTGCTCTTCCCGACTATTGCTCGCCCGCATCCAACATCATCCTGGTCATGGACACATCGAGATCCATGGAAGGGCAGCCCTGGGAGGACGCCAAGACCGCAGTAAAAAATATTCTGGAACGTCACCCATCCGCCCACTACGGGATGGTATATTTCTCCACCGGGGCCAACCTGGCCGTACCACTGATTGAAAACAACGAACCGGACATCATTCGCTCTCTGGATCAGACCTGGCCAGTGGGATGGACCAACATCCAGGGCGGTCTCCAGATTGCCCGGGATGAGCTGCAGAGCAAATTGGACCGCTCTCCCTTTAAGGAGCTGCAATCAATCATCATCTTGATCACCGACGGAGTTCCCAATCGGGGCACATGCAGAACCGCCGAATGCCTCCGTGACCAGGCGGCATCCATGCTGAATCCAGGTCTGAATGTGGACGGCACCATCCATAAGGTGATGACCTTCGTCATAGGTTTCAGGGAGGGCATCGACGCTAACATCCTCAACGCCATTGCCGAGGGCGGCGGCACAGGCCAATACACCCAGGCCAACAGCCTGAACGAGCTACAAAACGCCCTGGAAGCAATGATGACATCCGTACCCTCCGATGAGATCTGCGACGGATACGATAACAACTGCGACGGGGTAATTGACGACGGCCTCAACCCCAACCCTTCAAACCTCTACCACGGTGACATCTGCCAGACCGGCATGCCCGGAGAATGCGCCCTCGGATACCGCTGGTGTCAGAACGGGACCTGGGCCTGCATGCCCCTTAACCTGCCCCAACCCGAAACCTGTAATGGCAGGGACTCGGATTGTGACGGCTTCATCGACGGTACAGACACCAACGGCAACATGATCCTGGAGCCGGGGGAATCCTTGAGGAACGCCTGCGGCACCTGCGACTCCGTCCCGGTAGAGATCTGCAACGGGACTGATGACGACTGCGACGGCGTGGTTGATAACGGGGCCACCTGTCCGGTAGCTGGCGAAAGCTGCGTAAACGGTCAATGCGTCAACCCCTGCGCATCGGGTGAGTGCCCGAGCGGACTGGTCTGCCAGAACGGCTGGTGTGTGGAAGCATGCTCCCTGGTTAGCTGCCCTGCTGGACATCTCTGCGACCCGGATATGGGAGACTGCTACAACCCATGTGAAGGCATTGACTGCGGCAATCTGGGTGAATGCATCATGGGTCGATGCGGCTCCTGCCGAGACCTGGGCTGCAACTCAGACAGCATCTGCGTGTATCCGGGAAATTGCGTGGAGAACACCTGCCTGGCCACCCAATGCAGACAAGAGAGTCAATGCACCGTTCTCGAAGATGGCGGTGCTCAGTGTGCAGCATCCTGTGCCACCATCTCCTGTGAAGCCGGATTCAGCTGTGTTGGCGGAGAATGCCTCATCAATCCGTGCACTGGTATTACATGCCCGGAAAGCAAGACCTGCCTGGACGGTACTTGTGTAGTCAACCTGTGCACACAGGACCCATCCATCAAGGAATCCTGTGAAGCAGACAGCAAGCTGTGTACCATGGTCTGGGATAACCAGGCAGAGAACACAACCGCCATGGCTGCCTGCGTTACTGATCCCTGTGAGAGGACCATCTGCCCTGAAAGCAATAAGTGCCAATCCGTGTGTATTTCTGGGGAATGCAGCAGCAGATGCGTGTATAAGGATGCGCCGGATCAGCCCATAAACCCCTGGGATGACCTGGATCTGGAAGATGAGGACACAGGAGTGACACCGGGCGACAGTGATGTGGGAGCTGACAACGGGGACGGGGATGCAGGTGAGGAGGACGACGACGTCGGTCCCACTGATCCCGATGGTGATGCAGGTGTTGATGAGGACGCCTCCCAGACCGATGGCAGCATCAACGAGAGTGATGGCGGGGATCTAGACCGACCTGACCTGGGGCAAGAAGGCGGAGGATGTGCCTGCAGCGCCATAGCCGGCAGCGGCAACAGCAGCGGGAGCGGAAACGGGAGCCCATTCGCAGGCGGCGGTGGAGGTGGAACAGCAGCGCTCATCACCGTGCTGCTCACCTGTCTTGGTCTATGCAGATGGACAGCCACAAGTCGCCGCAACCGCTGCAGGTCCATCACCTCATAGAACTGGACACAGCGACCACACCCGACCTGCCCTGCGAACTACCTCCTTCCCCCGCTTCCCTGGCATTATCTGTTTAATAATGTACACATTATATTTTTCTTGAATAACGGCTACCATGATTGGATCGCACCCTGGTTACACTCAGCCGCCCCAATCTGGCCGTGGTGCTGGGATCATTGGTCCAATCACTCTATCTGCAAGAGGGTAGCTAATTTGAATTCAGCCTGGCACTTATTCAGGCTCATGAGCCAACCTAGAGAGTTGACATACCTGTTCAAAATGGGTCAAACTTAAATCCGTATGCCTTGAGGCAGAGACGGAATACTGTCAACCTTTCAAGGCATCCGTGACCAGCAGAAGTGATGCCTGGGCGCACAGACAAACCTTCTCCAACAATGGTGACAGACATGAATACCATCCTCGGCAACTCAACATTCTTGAAGAAGAACGCATTGAACATCCTCTGCTGCTCTGTGGCCATCATCTTGTACCTGGGAGGAATGGGCCACACCGAGGCGGCCCTGCCCGACTACTGCTCACCCAAGGCAAATATTATCATCGTCCTCGACACCTCCGGCTCCATGCAAGGAACCAAATGGGCTGAAGCAAAGGCGGCCATCAAGCATATCATTGAGCGACACCCCACCTCCCACTACGGGCTGGTGTTCTTCGCATCCGGTGCCAGTTTGGCCCAACCGCTCGCCATAGACAATGAGGCAGAGCTTATCGCCACTCTGGATAGGCATGGCCCCGGTGGCGCCACCGGGGTATCACTGGGGATGAACATTGCCAGAGATGAATATCAGGTGAAGCTTGGCCAACACCCCTTTGACAAAACCCAATCAGTGATTGTGCTGATCACTGACGGTGAAGCTAACGCCACTAATTGCGATTTGAACATTTCATGTCTGGTCGGACTTACAGAAGACCTGCGCAACCCTGGCCTCACAGTCAACGGCAGGGTCCACAGCATCCTGACCTTTGTCATCGGGTTCGGTTCCGATGTGGATCCTAATGCCCTCAGACAAATCGCTCAGGCAGGGGGCACAAGGGATTATGCCCAGGCTAACAACCTGAACGACCTGACCAATGCCCTTGAGGCCATGATGGCCAGCATCCCCTCCGAGGAGGTGTGCGACGGGTACGACAACGACTGCGACGGGTTGATTGACGAAGACCTGAACCCGCCCGATCCATTCAATCCTGCCCCCGAGTATTGGTGCAGCACCGGCATGCCCGGCCAGTGTGCCATCGGTTATTCCTGGTGTGAGAATGGGACGTGGAGCTGCATCCCGTTCCAGCTTGCCGAAGAGGAGACCTGTAACGGAGCTGACAGCGACTGCGACGGGTTCATCGATGCCACCGACAACAGCGGCACTGGCGATTTATCACCGGGGGATTCCCTGCGCAACCTGTGCGGCACCTGCGGTCCCTCACCAGTGGAGGAATGCAACGGCCTTGATGACGACTGTGACGGCGTGATTGACAATGGGGCCACCTGCCCGGAAGTGGGTACAGAATGCATATTTGGCGCCTGTGTAGCACCATGTGCGTCATCGGAGTGCCCGTCGGGCCTGTTGTGCAGAGATGACTTCTGTCAGTCTCCATGCGCCGGGGTGGCATGTGATACAGGCTGGCTGTGTGACAAGAACACCGGGACCTGCTTTGACCCATGTGAAGGCATCCAGTGCCCTGATTTCAATGTCTCCTGCATCCTGGGCACATGTGGCACCTGCTGGGATTTAGGTTGTCCTGAAGGGCAGACTTGCGCACCACCCGGGATATGCAAAGATGATCCCTGTGCCGGCGACGATGGCCAGTGTGGTCCTATGGAGGCATGCCGGGCAATGCCCGATGATTCCGCTGCCTGCGTTGACTCCTGCGCCCATATCGCCTGCTCTGGCGATGAAACATGCGTGGATGGCCAGTGCGTTGCGGACCCGTGCGCAACAGTTACCTGCCAGGCATGGGAGGCCTGCCTGAACGGGCTCTGTTACGCCAATAACTGCGCCCAGGCAAACTGCGAGGCTGGCCAGATCTGCATTAATGCGCTGCGTGGCGACAGCATCACAGAGGCAGTATGCGTACAGAATCCTTGCAGCAGCATGGAGTGCCGCACCGGGCAGGAGTGCGAAGTTGTCTGCCTTGATGGCAACTGCTCAGGCCGGTGCGTGTTTGAGGATTTGATAAACCCCATCGACCCTCCCCTTGATGGTGACGATGCCGGCGTGAATGACGACCAGGACACATCTACCCAACCCTGGATCCCAGGAGACACAGACAAACCGGATAACACAAAACCGAATACGGGTCTGGCATCCAACCTGGGCTGCTCCTGCGGCATTGGTGCGGTGGGTGGCGGCGGGGCGGTTGGTGGCGGCTGGACTTTGCT
>CAYZFJ010000097.1:0-10411 GCA_964477705.1 uncultured Myxococcia bacterium
GACTGTGCGAAGAAGAGTGACAGACCAATAGAACCCCCGAACTCTGGTCCAAGCACCCGGGAGATCAGGTAATATACTCCGCCTCCCCGCACCTGGGTGTTGGTGCTGATCGCCCCGATAGAGAGGGCAGTGGCCAGAGTGATTGATGTGCAGAGAAAGAGTACGCCAAAGGCCCCGATTATGCCCATGTGACCGATGATAAAGTTGGCCCGCATGAAGAATATGGCACCGAGTATGGTGAGCAGACTGGGGATGAACACGCCGCTGATTGTGCCGAAGGCATATCCGCCCCCTTTGGAGGGAGTGAGGTGCTGGAGTATGCCGGAAAATGACGGACTCTGACCTGGCATAGGCGATAGGCCCGATTGGGGAGTTGCTTCCTGGTTAGTGGATTTCTGCATCACCTGTTGTTTACCTCGTTTCCTTTTGGCAGTACGGGATTGGGGCGGAGGTGTCCGGTTGTTTGTTTGTCAGGTTGATGCAGAGCTGTCTGCATCAGTTCCAATAAGCCGGAGTCCGTCTTGCCAGCAGATGTGCGACATCAACGTCAACGTTATTGTCAAATCGAGTGATGAATATAACCGATGTTGAGCTAAAGTCTTCCATTGAATTCATCGGGGATTCTTTTTAGGGGTGGCAGGTGGTTGGCTTGGTATGGCTTGAATCCTTGTTGCGGGAGTGTGGTTCGATCTTCGGACCGGTTGATGGGGGTGTGTGAGGATGAGTGCGGGGAGGCGTGCGAGGAGATAATTTGCTTGACTGACGGGCGGTGCTGTTGGTCCTCATGGGCGGGCCAGTTTACGAATATTGCGGTCAGGGCTTGGGGTGGAGCTGAGGGCTGAATAGCAGCTGAGTCTGGGGAGGCTGTTGGGTGTGGGGTTGGATTGCTGACGCTGATAGTGGGCAACGGCCCAAGATGCCAGATTATCAGTACCTTTTCGCCTGCTGCTGCAACTCCGCCCATGAACGACAGGTACTGGCCAGGCACAAATCGCACCGAAGTCACCTGCACTCCTAAGAGGAGATTGAAGGAGGTGAACAGGTCAGGGTGGAGTACAGGCAGATTCTGGTGTGCTTCGGTAATGGTGCGGAAGAGGTGGGGAGCCAACTCCATGCTGGTTGGCCAATAATACGGCTCGCTCTCCCTCTGAGCCAGGCGAAGCTGATAGCGCAGGCTGCGCTCACCCACATTACCCGCATCACCAGCAACACCAACAATCCCTGCAGCCTCCACTTCTGCCACCTGGCTCCTGCCAGGCGCCTCCCCGTGTGGGTGGCGGTGGCCGCCAATCCGGTCCAACTTGTTAGGAATATTATTATCGTCAAAGTCTATGTGGGTTGCTTCCATCACATCCCCCAGGCTCTCAAGCACCATGTATGCCACCATCCCGCCCCCTCTCCAGCCTACATCCCTGGCGATCCCATGCTGTTCACCAGCCAGCACCCTCTTGATGCGGGGCACCACATACTCCTCCATCTGGTATCCATTCTCAATTCCAATCCACTTCCTCTGCAGCTTGTGGGCAGCGGCTGCTGTGGTGCCTGAACCGAGGAATAAATCGAGGACTGTGTCGCCGGGACGGGAAGAGGAGGTGATCATTCTGGCGAGCAGGTTCTCATTTTTCTGGGTAAGGTTTTCGCTCCCCAGCTTTTCTTTTGAGAAGCTCATGATCCTGATGGAGTGCAGCTGATCCATGTTGCTGCAGTTCCATGTGTCTTCCAGGGGGTAGCCTCTGCCAGCGCTGGTGCTGGTGCTGGTGCTGGTCCTGGAGGAGGTTTTGCTGTTGCGGCGCTGGTACCCCTTGGGGTAGGGAATGTAATTTTTGATGAACAGGGGGGGGGCTCCACCTGAATATTGATAGATGGTCTCGTGGTTGCGGATGAACCTGTTAGCCCTTGTTTTGAAGCCAGAAACCCAACCGATCCGCCAGATAATTTCGCATTGAAACTGGTACCAGCAGTCAAGGAGCAGCCTCAGTCTCTCTTTTTCGTTGTGATTGATGTGGGCGTAGAGGGTGCCATTAGCGGGTAACAGGGGCCGGGCGGCCTGGAGGCGGTTCTTCATCATGGTCAACCAGAGGAGGCTCTCATATCGGTCTCCGTATGCATAATCAGTTCCACTGGTGTTGAAAGGTGGATCCAGATACATGCACTGGACTTTATTGGCAAACCTGCTCTGTAGAAGCTGGAGAGCGGACAAGTTGTCGCCCTTGATGAGGATACCGTCAACAGCTTCATCCAGGTTCTCAATGGAGCTGAGCAGTCTCCATTTGAACTCCTGGCTGAAGTGGCGGGTATCCAGCACCGTGAGGGGAAGCGGGGCTGTGGCCTCTGGCGCTGACTGGGCCCACTCCGCCATCTGCTTATTGTTGGCCTTGATCTCATCGTGGAATTGGATCGGCACCCGGTCCATGGAGATCAAGTAGTCAGTGCTCCAAACAAGCCGCTTCTTGGAGATGACCATTCTCCGGCTCTCTTCCAGTACGGCGATGGCATCAATCGCCCTGGTGGCAATCTGGGTGAACTCTCTGGCATGGCTGTAGTGTCTGTTTAAGTCCTGTTCAGGGAGAGCGATAATTTTCTCCAGATTGTAGTAATGGGTTGTCAGGTGGCGCTGCAGCATGGAGCGTAATCTGTGGAGGGCTTGGGTATGGGCCATGTGACCACACTGGGGTTCCATGGCCAGGATGTCATCCTCTGTTGCCCAGGTGAGCCTGGGAGGTTGTTTGGGAGGTGGTTGGGGCTGCAAGAAGGGCAGAAGCGGCGTGGAGCCAGGGGCTGTGGCCTCTTCATGTCTTGTGTTCTCGGGCCGATTCGCCTGGAGTAGCCCGTTGTGGTAGGCCCCTGCCAGAAATTGATGCAGCTCCTCTTCCAGTTCTTCCGTCTGGGCAGGGGGGAGCTGACTTAAAATAGAATAGAACAGCTTCTCCGCCACCTGCTCAAGGCCATTAATGATGATGGGCTGGGGCGCCCCTCCCCATGCGGGAGAGGTGGTCTGGCGCAATCGTCTGTTATCTTTCTTGTTGTCGGCAGTCTCCTTGAGCTGGTATCTGCGATCACCCGCCAGTCCCTGACTGCAGACGTGCTGGTAAGGGGAAAAGAGCAAACCGGAAAACCTTCTCCACTCATTTTTCTTGTTCTTTGTTGGGCTGCCATCGGCAATCAAGACGTTCCCTCCCGCATCAGTGCGTTACCATTGCATGTTGTCGTTGGGGGGGGCGGGGCTACCCCCTGTGGACTCTTTTTTGGGCTCCTGTGTTAACAGCGTCGGCAGAGTTGAGAGCAGCTCCACTTGTTGATTGTTCGCCTATCTGGGGGGGCTGTGCTGTCTTACTTAAAAAGTTTTCCTGAGAATCTGATATAAGGATGTATCCGTAACACTGGACGGGTATTTGATCTGCTCTCCCATTTAAGTTTTGCCCCTGTTCATGTCGGGGTAATTTGGAGATCTCTGTTTGGAATACTTTGCTGACCTGCATATCCACTCTCGCTATTCCATGGCGACCAGCAGACAGCTCACACCGGAACACCTGGACGGATGGGCCCGGATCAAGGGAATTACTCTGCTTGGTACCGGGGATTGTACCCATCGGGGATGGCTGGCAGAGCTGAAGGAGAAGCTGGAGCCCGCTGAGGATGGCAGTAATCTGTACCGCCTGGCTGATGGGCTGAGGCTTGCTTCTCGTTGCCTTGGGGGAATCCCGGTTCGGGAGTCGGCTCCAGTGCGTTTTATGCTGTCTGGGGAGATCTCCAGTATCTATAAAAAAGGGGGCAAGGTCCGTAAGGTACACAACCTGGTCTTTTTCCCCCATTTCGAGGGCGCTGAGCTCTTTGCCAGAAAGCTGGAAGAGGGGGGATACAACATTAAATCCGATGGGCGCCCCATCATTGGCATGGATTCGGCAGAGCTGCTGGCCTTGCTCCTGGATGTGTGCCCACAGGCCCAACTTGTACCCGCTCACATCTGGACCCCTTGGTTCTCAGTTCTCGGTTCCAAATCCGGGTTTGATAGCCTTGAAGAGTGTTATGGGGATTTGACGGGGCAGATTCTGGCGGTAGAGACCGGGCTCTCCAGTGATCCTCCCATGAATCGAATCTGCAGCATTCTTGACCGGTTCGCCCTCATCTCCAACTCTGATGCCCACTCTCCTGACAAGCTGGGGCGGGAAGCCAACCTGTTCCGGGGTGATTTGTCGTGGGATGGGGTTTGGGGGGCGTTACGGAACCATGGCAGCAGCAGCGCACAATTCGGTGGTACGGTAGAATTTTTCCCCCAGGAAGGTAAGTACCATAACGATGGCCACCGTAAGTGCGGTGTCTCTCTGAATCCCTTCCAGACCATGGAGCACGGGGGCATATGCCCGGTCTGCGGCAAGCTCCTCACCATGGGGGTTCTCCACAGGGTGGTAGAGCTGGCGGACCGGACCATGCCCCAATGGGGAGCTGGTAAATCCTGTGAGGCTGTCCCGTTCCGTTCGGCTGTCTCCCTCGGGCAGCTCCCTGCCGAAATGCTGGGAGTTGTCAACCCATCCTCCAAGAGGGTGCAGAGTGAGTATGGTAAGCTGATTGGTCTGTTTGGCTCCGAGTTTCATGTGCTTCTTGAGGCAGAGTTGGGGGACCTGGCTACCGAGTATGATCCCCTCCTCGCTGAGGCGGTGGGCAGGGTGCGGCAGGGCAGGGTGCTGAAGGAGGAAGGATTCGACGGGGAGTTTGGCAGGATCAGTGTATTCACCCCAGGGGAATTGAAGGGGTAGTTTCCCGGGGGATGATTAGGGGCGCAGCGCAATGTGTGAGGGATCTGATTGAGCAGTAAAATTAATCAAAATCAGAATAGTACTAGTAGTACTGTAAATAGGACAGGCGGAGGAGGTGTCTCCGACAAAGGAACTCAGCCTCGATGTACTGGCACGAGTGGGGGGAAGAGCAGGCCCCACCCCTTATCTCTTATTCCTACCCAGCTTGTGTGGGAAGGGAAGTTTGACAGCCGAGGTGTGCGCAGAGGAGTCAACCCGGCCACTTTTACCTTTCCTTTTAGAAAAATTCAGTCTGTTGAGCCAGAAGCTGTTTTCCCCAGGGCTTATAGTAGCCCAAACTCTGAGGAGCCGGTTCCTGAACGGAATATGCTCATTATGGGCGACAACAAGCTGGTTATGGCCAGCCTGCTTGAGAAATATGCAGGGAAGGTGGACCTTTTTTACATAGATCCCCCTTTTGACGTGGGCTCCAATTTCAATGTGAACATGTCAATCGGTAAGAATGGTCAGGGCGGAGCACCCGATTCCGCCCGGGTGTCCATGGTGGCGTATCGGGATGTGTGGGGGAGATCCACGGATTCCTATCTCCATTTTATGTATGAACGGCTGGTGCTGATTAGAGAGCTGCTTGCGGAATCAGGCAACCTCTATGTGCACTGTGATTGGCATGTGTCCGCCTATTTGCGGATTATGCTGGACGAGATCTTCGGGCGGAAGAGCTTCCTCAACGAGATAGTGTGGTCATATGCGCTGGGGGGCTCCTCTGGGGACATGTACCAGCGGAAGCACGACACCATCTATTTCTATGCCAAGAATCCAGCTAAGGCTTACTTTAACCAGCCAAGGGACAAGGCCACCTCGTCCTTGCTGGCCGGGCAGCCCAAGGGGGCTCGGGATGTGTGGCGCACTGCCGATGAGGATGGTCACGCCCGTCTGCTTGATGCCTGGCCCGATGACATGGTGGAATTTACCATCTCTAATCGCAACTCAGAGAGGGTGGGTTATCCGACCCAGAAGCCAGAGTCGGTGCTGGAGCGCATCGTGCATTCGAGTTGCCCGCCGGGGGGGCTGGTGATGGATGTGTTCTGTGGCAGTGGTACTACCGGGGTGGTGGCGGAGCGGATGGGGCGCAGGTGGATTATGGCTGATACGGGCAGGCTGGCCATTCACACTACTAACAAACGGATTTTTCAGCTTCATCAGGATATGGTGAGGGTGGTTGCACATGGATTGGGTAAAGGTGGCGGAGGCCAGGTTGGCGGTGGTGAGTCTGTTGATGTGGGGAGGGCGGTGCCGTTACCCCAGGCTTTTGATGTGTGGGATATGGGAGTCTGGGAGCGAAAGTGGTGGGCACGGGCCAAGGTTCTGCCAGCAGTGGATGGGTGGTATAAGCAGAAGGGCGGTGGTGGTGAGGCAGGGGCTGGGGCTGGGGCTGGTGAGGCAGGGATAGAGGCAGGCATAACAGGTGCTGGCGGTCTGGGGGTGGACTATGCGGAGAAGTGGAGCCAGGCCGTCTTGTCCTGGTTCGGGGCTGATTACCTGCATCCTGGGGTACGCACCTTTATGGGGAGCCAGGGGGTAAGGGATGGGATTGAATGTGTAGTAGCTGGCCCGGGCACCATCGTTAATCCCAGATGGATTCAGAAGCTGCTCGGGGATATGAAGCGGGCTCAGTGTCAGGATGGGGGCGACGAAGGTGGCTTGGGAGAAGCTGGGGGAGATACTGCTCAGGATAGATCACGGGACCTGTTTCTTGTCGCCTGTGAATTCAGCCCACAGGTGCGCTCCTATGTGGATGCAAGGAATAAAGACGGCAGGTTCCGCCTCCGCCCCATCCGGATTCCCAGAGACCTCATGTATGCGGGGCCTGGAAATTCATCCTTCTGGCCCGAGATGCCCACCGTTGATGTTCGGGTAGTTCCAGTTGGCGGGGTGGGAAGCAATGGCAGCATGGGTGGCTCGGGAGAGTTCAGGGTTGAGCTGACCGATTTCAAGCCTGCCTATGTGGCAACAGGCAAAATTAACACCAGCATTAACACCAGCATTAACACCAGCACTGCTACAGACAGCAACATCACCGCCGCACCCCTGAACAATAACCCTGACACGGGCCTGGATCTGGTTGATGGATGGTCCATTGATTTTAGGTGGTCTGAAGACAAACCGTTCCAACACCAGTGGGCCTCCTTCAGAAATCGACATCACCGTTCCCTCGAGTTCATTACGGACGAGCGCTCAGTCAACTTCCTCTCGGCTTCTTTTAAAAAACGATGGGGCTTGCCCACTGGCAGCACTCTCACCGCCACCACCGGAGACGAGACCCGTTCCGAAGAGGGCACTCGGGTGGCAGTGATGATTGTTGATGCCCTTGGGTTTGAGTGGATTTTCCCTTTGTAGGTGAATCCCAAGAGGATAAAGGAATAACCAGTGAGAAACAACTTTGCACAGGATCGCTCAATGGCAGATGCTGCCACTCTGGCCAATCATCTCAGAGCTGGTGCCCAATCCCGCATCACTGGTGACGTCATCATAGAAGCCAACCAAGGCAGGTTTGCGCCCCTCCCCGCTGATTTGCACCCAGGATTGCGGCAAGCCCTGGAGAGCCGGGGGATCTCTTCTCTCTATTCACATCAGGCTCAAGCCTGGGACTTGGTCAGACACCAGGACAGCAACATCGTGGTGGTGACGCCAACGGCCAGCGGTAAGACCCTCTGCTATAATCTGCCGGTTATCCAGAGTGTACTCCAGGACCGGACAAAGGCACTGTACCTGTTCCCTACCAAGGCCCTGTCTCAAGATCAGGTTGCGGAGATCATTGAACTGAACAAGGCGGGGGATCTGGGTGTCAGGGCATGCACTTTTGATGGGGATACACCTCAGGATGCCCGGAAGGCGGTGCGGGTATCGGGCGACATCGTGGTTTCCAACCCGGATATGCTCCACCAGGGGATTCTCCCCCACCATACGAAGTGGGCCCAATTCTTTGAGAACCTGGCCTATGTGGTGATTGATGAGATGCACACCTACAGGGGGGTGTTCGGTTCCCATACTGCCAATGTGATCAGGCGGCTTAAGCGTATTTGCGCCTTTTACGGCAGCAACCCCAGATTTCTCCTGTGCAGCGCCACCATCGGCAACCCCGGTGAGCTGGCCGAAGCTCTGGTGGGGGAGCCCGTGGTGCCAATCACGGAGAGTGGCGCTCCCAGTGGGGAGAAGCACCTTCTGTTGTGGAATCCCCCCGTGGTGAACCCGGAGCTTGGTATCAGGGCTTCGGCCCGCAGCCAGACCACCCGCATCGCTCGTAAGGCGGTGGAGAATGGGATTAAGTGCATAGTGTTTGCCAACACCAGGTTGATGGTGGAGGTAATTACCAAGTATCTTAAGGATGCGTTTGATAAGGACCCCAGGCGCACCCCCAGGGTGGCCGCCTACCGGGGCGGATACCTGCCCACGGAGAGGCGGGGCACGGAAAAGAAGCTGCGTACCGGAGACATGGATTGTGTAGTGTCCACCTCTGCTCTGGAACTGGGTGTGGATATCGGTGCCCTTGATGTTTGTATTCTCAATGGATACCCGGGGACCATCTCGGGCACCTGGCAGCGTTTTGGTCGTGCGGGCAGACGCAGTCGCCCATCGCTGGGCATACTGGTGGCCTCCAGCGCCCCTCTCGACCAGTATGTGATCCGCAATCCCGAATTCTTCTTCGCATCATCCCCGGAGCAGGCCAGGGTCGCACCGGACCAGCTCCTGATCTGGATGGACCATGTGCGTTGTGCCGCATTTGAGCTGCCTTTCAGCGATGGTGAGCAGTTCGGGGGAGGTGGCGAGAACCTGGCGGAGGCTCTGGCATACCTGGCTGAGGAGGGGTTGCTGCACCACGAGCAGGGGCGATGGCACTGGATGGCCGACAGCTATCCGGCCAATGGGGTCTCCCTCCGGTCCACCGCTGAGGGGAACTTTCTGGTGATTGATATAACTGACGGCAAGAAGCAGGTAATTGCAGAGGTGGATTATTCTGCGGCGGCCATGACTGTGTATGAGCAGGCGATCTATATGGTGCAGGCATCTCCATGGCAGGTGGAGAAGCTGGACTGGGATGGGCGCAAGGCCTATGTGCGCCGCTGCAACAGTGACTACTATACGGACGCTATTGACTATACAAAGCTGAAAATACTTGATGTGTTTGAGGCGGCGACGGTGGGAGCGGGGGGCGCGGTGGGAGTCGCAGAAGGAGACGATGGTGAGGACAGAGCGCATGAGAAGGCGCCCAGTCCTGTGGCTGTCTCCCGTGGGGAAGTGCATCTGGTGCGCCGGGTAGCTGGTTTTAAGAAGATTCGGTATTACACTCACGAGAACGTGGGCTATGGAAACGTGAACCTGCCAGATCAGGAGATGCACACTACCGCAGTGTGGTGGCAGGTGGAACCGGGGGCCCTGGAAAGGGTCTGTGCATCACGCATCGAGGCTCTCGATGGGTTTCTGGGGGTTGCGTATGCCCTGCACACGGTGGCCTCTGTTTTTACCATGTCTGAGATGAGGGATCTGGGACGGGCTGTGGGTGACGGGAATGGGCAGTGGTATGCAGCAGTGGATGAGAAGGGAAGGGGGGCGATCAGGAATCAGAGCGGGGAGAAGGTGGATGCTGAGGCGCTGGGTGAGAGGTTCGCACCTACAGTCTTCCTTTACGACAACTACCCGGGAGGGGTGGGGTTGTCCGAGCCTTTGTTCAGGGCCAGGGAGCGGCTGGTTGAGGGAGCGAGACAGCTTGTGGCCTGGTGTGGCTGCACCTGGGGGTGTCCTTCGTGTGTTGGGCCGGTGCTGGCAAGTGATCAGGTGCGGGGCTATTCCCAGAAGGCTGCTGCCTTGAGGATTCTGGATCTGCTGTGTGGCGGGGATGGGGACGTGGGCTGCGTGGGCGTGGGGGCTGAGCTTGAGGGTGAGCAAGGTGAGCAAGGTGAGCAGGGCGCACAGAGGGGGCAGGCGAAGTGAAGAGTTTGCGGGCCAGGTTGGATCGGCTTCAGACAGGGCTACCGGGGGCGAGCGTGGCCAGTCAGTCCAGGTCTGGTGATAGGCCTGAGTCTGCCCCTGCTGGAGCAGAGGACAGCAGCGTTCATCTGCCCGAAAACCACGTTAGTAAGGTGGATGTAGAAGTAGAACAAGAGGCAGCAGCAGATATTATTCCTCCCCTGGCTGAGCGGATAAGGCAGATGAAGGCCCATGTGCCATCTCCGGCCTCCCCCGCAGATAAAATGACCATCACAGGATGCCCTGCCCGGCTGGCTGGTGATGCCAGCCGGGACGAAGAGCTGGCTGAGCTGTTAGGCGGGCAGGTTGTGAGGGAAGGTGTCCTCAAGGTTATCCGCCGCTTTCCCGCTGATTTTGCCCATGGCCAATGCCGGATTGGCGAGTGTCTGATCCCTTCTTATGCAGGATCTGGTCAGATTAATATCCAGACAGAAGCACATCCGGTCCGGGCTGGGCTGGAGCTGCTCGATGGTCTATTGATCTCAGACCGTAAATGGGTCTGTCTTGATACGGAAACCACCGGGTTAGCCGGTGGTACGGGAACTGTGGCGTTCATGGTGGGGTTGGGCCGGTTTGAGTCGGCATCGGTTGAGTTTGTGACTACCCAGCTATTCCTCTCCAGGTTCTCTGGG
>CAYZFJ010000097.1:10421-12615 GCA_964477705.1 uncultured Myxococcia bacterium
TCGGTTGGTGTGGGGATGCCCCAGCGATTCCTCCCGAGTTGCGGGGGGGAAAAAGAGAGGAGGGGGCTGTTGGGGGGGGGGAGGGGGGGGGTGGCAGGGGCGGGGGCCTCTGACGTCTTGCTCTCCTATAACGGGAAGCGTTTTGATATTCCTCTCCTCTCCACTCGTAACAGGCTCTCGAGGCTGGCCGACCCATATGTGGATATGCCCCATGTGGACCTCCTGTACCCTGTGCGGAGGCTGTTCGGGACAAACTGGCCGGATTGTAGGCTGAAAACAGTTGAGGAGCGCCTGCTGGGACTGTACAGGGAAGATGATCTGCCTGGCAGCATGGCTCCTGTGGCGTGGTCTCAGTGGGTACGCCATGGCATGTCTGGTCTGCTCCCAAGGGTGTTCAAGCACAATCGACTGGATCTGCTCTCTCTGGGTGTTCTCCCGGTGGTGCTTGCCCGTCTGCTCGCCGAGAGTGTGCAGGATGCGGGGCAGGCCCAGGGCTTGAGAGAGGCCCACGCCAGCCCCCTCGCTGTGGCCAGGTTGCTCCGTCAGCAGAACCGGGACACAGAGGCCTATCAGCTTCTGTGCAGCTCCTCATGCAGCAACAGGCTGGGAGCGCGGGGCAGGCTCGAACTGGCTAGACAGCATTGTTTGCACGGGAATATGGATGAGGCTGTAAAGGAGTGGGAGTTATTGGTAGCCCGAGGGTGTGAGGAGGCGATGGTAAGGCTGGCAATCCACAAGGAGCACCGCACAGGTGATCTGCCAGGCGCGGCTGCCTTAACAGGCGTGATGATTCGACTCCATGGCCCCAAACCCGAACACCTCCATCGCCAGGAACGGCTTGCCCGTAAATTGACCTCAAAGGTTGATCCATAGGGTGATACCTGGCAGCTTTTTTCCATCTTGGCCCTCCCCATGCTAGGGTTTAGCTTCATTGCCCGATTGGAGCACCTGCTATAGTTGAGGGTAGGTGGTTAGGGTGGGAACAGGTTCCATCTAATTCGCCTCCAACCGTACATCAGGAGAACAGAGACTGGTGACCACACAGATAATTACTAAAAAGATGAGCACTATGGACCTGGACGACGTTTTCGACGTCGTAACAGGTGGTATGCCCGATTTTTTTCATATCTCGGCAGATACATCCAGGGAAGAAGTATTTAAAGCCTTGTTTAGCCTTGCGGCGTTGATGTTCAAAACCGTACCGTGGGACAATATAGTTGAATCTGAGATTATGGGGGTTAAAGACCCATTCTCTGAGACAATCGGATACGTGGCAATCAATGGGGTTAAATCTGTTTACAAGGGAGTTGTTGTCTACCCTGGACCTGAGGGGTTTCATGTATGGCGGAGGATTCAGACTGGTGAATTGAGCACTGCTAATCTGGATCTGTTTGGGGCCATGAATGGCATCACCTTGATGTTTAATGACCGAAAAGAGTTGACGCAGGATGATCTGGATCTGGTGAAGCAATCCGGTGTCAAGTTTCGGGGAAAGGGCTCATGGCCCGTATTCAGGGCTTATCAGCCGGGGTATGCTGCCCGTCCCATGACAATTGAAGAGGCAAGGCTGATGTTTGTGGCCATTGGGCAGGTTTTCCTTTTGGCTCCCGTCAAGCAGCAGAACCCACTGCTTCTCCAGAATCCGAAGCGTCCTGATCGACTAATGGTCAGATGGCCTGTGCTTACAGGTGGAGATGGAGTTGAAGAGGCTGAGAGGAGTGATGGTGGTGGCGGGGATGGCCAGAGAGGGGGAGGGGGCTGGCATTGGACTACTCGCTGGATGGATGAACCAGCGTCTCCAAAAAAGATCATATTTGAACCGATAGTATTGACTCAGAGCAGGATTAACAGGCTCCTTGCTTCTGTAAAGAAGAGAGGGGGTGAGTGGGAACTGGAGCTTACCACGGCTCCTGCACTGATCCCATGTGAAGATGGTATGTGTTATCCGAAGTTATTCCTCTGTGTTGATCATGATAATGGTGATGTGGTGGAAGCCATAACCCTTGATCCATTCTTATGGCATGAAAAAATTTTGGATGTTCTGGTCAAGATAGTGCGAAAAAATAAGTGGATGCCTGCAGAGATTCGAGTCAGCAAGGTAGAGCTGATAGATTTGCTCAGACCTGCAGTGGAGGCCATGGGGATCAAGATGACCTACCGCCCCCTCCTGGATCGAACCCAGGAGGCATCCCGA
>CAYZFJ010000098.1:0-12503 GCA_964477705.1 uncultured Myxococcia bacterium
ACCAACCATCCAATATGCGAGCATTCAAGCCATCACTCTCGCTCCCGCTCCCGCTGCTTTCACCGCCCTCAAGGCAGGTAAACTGGCTCCCACCGCCACCGCCTCCGCCCACATCCACCCGACCACCATCACCATTGAGCCCCACATCCAAGACAGTTACCCCTCCCGCATCTCCGACTCCCCAGGAGCACACCTCATCCCCCACATAATAGGGGTCGCATGGGTTGGAGATGATCAACTCAGAGGTATTCAAACAAGCTACTACATGACTTGTAGCAACTATAACCAAAAGAATCAGATATAATGATTTCGGCCAAAATGTATTTATCTGCATCAAAGAAAGCCTCACCATTAAATTTTTACATTGAAAATTTAGACTACCCATTACCCGTGGTAGTTTCAACCTTATTTCCTCGAAACCAACCGATTGGTTCCGGATTCTCCAACCCTCAACCTGAATATCAACAGCCCAACTACAACCGGCCTGCAATATAGCGCTTCCTGACTACAGCGCTCCCACGCCCACGCTCATGCTCATGCCATACATCCATTGAAGATCTCGACAACTAGATGCTGGGTCGTTATCCTACACCACAACACGTTACGTTCTGAGGGCTACCTACTGAAGGCATGTTAATTTATGGACCTGGACCCACGAAGACTTTTCACCACAGACTCTGATGCAGCTTTCGAACATGGGGCTTCAGCCTCATTAGTAGAGCACCGTAAAAGGAGTATGGGCAACCTGCTCACTGCTGACCGGGCGGTCTACTATGTTCAGCTCCTCTACGGAATGCTCCGTTTCCGCCGCAGGCACGAGCTGGAACCACTCCATGAGGATTTATTCAATGCAGTTCAGGCAGCCCAGAACACAGTCTTACCGAGTCAGGGACTTAATGGTGAAGTATATGATCTGGATCGTTTCAGGGATGACATTGCAGCACTTAAAGGATGGGGCCTGATAGATGAACGGATTGAGCTGGAGCGTCTGCGTGGCTACCGAGACTCCCGCCGCAAGAAGTTTCGCTACTCACTCCATGAAGAGACTGTTGCATTCCTTGAGTGGCTGGAGGAGCGGCTTCAAGATGACTTCGAGGAAAGGGGTGCGGACACCCGGAACCTGCTTGAAACCGTGTGCAGCTCCCTGCGAGAACTGAGCCGGGTGCTTTACCGTTATGGCACTGGGAGGCAAGAAGAGGGTGATGCAAGGCGCACCCTGTTTCACCTGAGCAATCTGGACCAGTACACACACGATATTTCTGAGAATCTTGGCACATTCATTGCCCATATGTATGGGTTTGTATTAAAGACATACACCATAACTGAAGCCAAAGAGATTATTAACGAATTAGACAACTTTGTGGAGCAATTCCTTCGGCAGATTTTCAAGCTCCGTAGCGAAATCATGGAGCTGTTAGGCAAACTCAGCGGAGGGCAATTCAGCCACAATGCGGGGCAGGCCCCCCTGGCGGCATCCACAGGGCAGTCGATTCCAATTCCAGAACATGCGGTGAGCGGTGATACCGGCAAGGAAGAGCTTAAGGAAAAACGGATCAGAGAGAAGATCCTGGCCTGCGTGGAGGAGATGGAGGATGAACGACGACGTTCCCCAAATCTGATGCGGCGAATCATTGACCCTGCAACCCTGATGCAAATACCAAGCAACTTGACAGAATTTTATCGAAAGAACGGCAAACTGGACAAGTTATGTCAGAGGATCAGTGACACATCAATTAAGGTTTGGAGGAAGCTGCACCTTCACCTTCGTGAGCTGGAGCGCAAGAGCCATCGCCTGGAAGACCTGAAGGCACGAATTTCAGAGATTGCACAGCTCCCTGCTGACACTGTGCCTGGCTTGTTCCTGTTCGAGTTAATCGCACCAGCCCAGCAGTACTACGATCCCCAATATTGGGACGAGCACGAGAGGGCCAATCCCCCCCTTCCCCGTAAGGAAAACGTTACCAGAGATAAGCCACGCCACCAGCCCCCACTGGCAAGAAAAAAGAGGGCCAGCGGTCAAGTACGCACCATGGAGCAGAAGCGACTGGCTCTGCTCCGGGAATGGCTGCTAGCGAGAGTGATCGCACCATCCCAGGCTTCAGCTCTCTTGGCCGACGGGAGCTTCAACTCATTTCAGGATCTGGTCCATGTGATAGATCTGGTCAAAGCGGGGAAACTAGGCCGGGGAAAGAAGCTCGCCTCCATCGGCTACGCCCTGAGAGAGCCCGGCAGCACCACCTCTACTATTGCGATTACCAGCACAAACGCCAGCACAAACGCAGGCACCACATCCAGTACCACATCCAGTACCACCGCCGGTACAACGGCCGGTACAACGGCCGATGCCAATCCCGACTCCAGTACCAGTGCGAGTGCCAGCGTCGATGCCAGCGCAGCCACCAACCACACCACCAATTACGCTCTCACACTTCCAGCCCTGCTGGTGCAGCGGGAAGGAGATAAATCCCATGGCTGAAGATAAACACCTGAATGAGCTCTTATCGCGTCATGGAGACCGGGTTCGGGCGATCCTGAACATTCTCATCGAGTCACCATATTTTTATGAAACCGATGACCCCGAGAAGAGTCTGTTTCCGTTTTTGCTGAGGCACAAACGGGAATTTACCGCCTTCTTCAAGGACTTCTACGACTGGGATCTCATCTTCGACCAGCTCCCCAAAGCCAAGTGCGCAAGAGTGTTCAAGCCTAAGTGGTACAATACCGCCATCAGCGAGAGCAGGCGCCAGTGGTTCCGGTTCACCAGGCGGGATGAGTGCCTGGCGTTCATGATCCTCCTGGAGTTTTTTGAGCAACAGCTTGAAGAGCAGAACATGTCCATAGAAGACCCGGATAACCTCCATTTCTATGCAGGTGATCTGCTCGCCTATGAGTGCAGGCGGCTTGGTGAGCTCTATCCGGATAAGGCCGAGACCTACTCCATGGATAATGTGCGAAAGCTGCTTCGGGATGTACTCGCTGAGCTTGAAAAGTTCAGGATGCTGGCTAGACTGAAGCCACACCCTGGAGAGCAGATCAGCGATGATCAGGTGATTTATGAGGCACTACCAGCCCTCTATCACTACAACCCTACCCGCTTAAGTTACCAGGTCCTTGATTCGGCCAGTGACCAGAACGTGGTGGCCACTGCCAATCTCGACGCCGACATGAACGAAATAGATAATGAGGATATGGATCACGATGAGCGCTGATTACAATAGTCACAATAACAATATCTACAAAATCCATAAAATTCGTCTAATCAACTTTCACAACTTTATTGATGAAACAATTGAGGTGAATAACGGTGGCCACCTGTTTCTGCTGGGCGATAACGGCTCCGGCAAGACCACCCTGCTTGATGCAGTCCATATGGTGCTCACCGCCAACGACAATGTAGAGTTTAATGCGGCAGCAAGGGTGGCTGGCAGCTCCCGTGATGGCCGACGAACCCAGGGCATCATCATGCGGCAGAACATCGAGGCAGCCGCCCCCCTGAACCCACATGGTGGAATAACCTATGCGGCTTTAGAGGTTGATGCGTGGCAGGGCAAACCACTCACACTCGCCCTGGGAATGGCCACCGATGCCCTGGATGCACAGGTTCAGTACTGGGGCGTGGTCAAGTCCTGCCCATTGGATGAGCTGCAGTTGTTGCGGGTAGACGGGGAGAACAACTCATTCCCCCTCTCCAGGCGAGAGCTGCGGGCTGCGCTGGCTGGCGCTGGCGCTGGCACCGGCACAGAGGCAGCCCCCCGAACAGGCTCCGGGACCAAAGCCATCCCCGGATACTGCCCGGACCTTAAAGCATACAAGAGCGAGCTGATCAGACGGCTCTATGGCGGAAAGGAAGACCTCTTCAAGGAGGCCCACCGCCTGCTTAAAATGGGCAAAGCCTATCGGGAGATCGCCGCAGGTACCGGCGACTATCACGAGCTGTTCAAGAAGCTCCTCCCCGACCCCCAGCGGGAGCTCTTCGAACGGGTAATCCGCACCCTGCAGGAGCTGGATGAGAGCAATGAGAAGCTGGAAGGGCTGGAAAACAAACAGGAGTATCTGAAGGGGCTGGAAAAGACCATCGCCTCAATCGAACGGAGCCGTGAGGCCGCCCTGCGCTACCGGTGGCTTATTCACCACCGTAAGATGGAAGAGCTTGACAACCTCATCTCCCAGTGCGGCACCCAAAAGCTACAGGCTGAGGGGGAGCTGAACAAGTGCACAGAGGCGATCCGTGTGGAGCAGGGCGACCAGGAAGCTATTCAACGCAAACTGGATGCCCTGAAGCAGTCGGACAGCAGCGGACTGCTCAACATGCAGAAGAACAGCAAGAGGGAAGAGGAGCGCCTTCTGGGAGAGCACGGAAAGCAACTTGCCCGGCTGAAAGTGTTGGAGCGAGAGCTAAACGACGCACAACGCAAGAGCAGTGAGGCATTCCAGAGTTGGCAGAAGACCCTGAAAAACCTGTACGACTCCCTGAACCACCTGCGCAACACCATCCCCTTCTCCATAGCGTCTGTTCTGTTACAACTGGATGCCTTGCAACACCTGCAAGAACACGAACTTGGAGCGGCCACAGCCCCAAACCTGAACACCGCCAACACCATGGAGGAGCTCGACAGGGAGAAGAGCATGCACACCACAGCTCAGGGGGAGCTGAGGCGCTCCATCACCCAGTTCAAGGCAGCAGCGAGCAGCCTGGAAGCCGAGATCAGGTTATTGAAAGATCTGGAAGAGGTTACCCCGCCCATCCCCCTGCTACACCAGGCTCTGGGTGAACTGAAAAGCCAGATGATAAAGGCAGTTCCACTTTACCGTGGGCTGGAGTGGAAGGCTGGTGTCTCAGGTGAGGTCTGCAATGCCATTGAAGAGGCGATTGGAGCTGAGGTGCTGGCTACGCTCACGATCCCGGCAAAGGATTATGAGGTGGCAGCCCGGGTCACCTTCCCTCACTACCCAGGAGTGCGGCTGGCAGCGGTGGGGGGAGAGAGCCAGAGTCAGCAAAATCCACCAGCCTGGATAATCCAGAACTTTGACATGGCCACCTCTGATCCTGATGCAATTATGGTGCTGGCTGCCGAGATGGAGGCCCGCCCTGAGCAACACCCCATGGTCCTGCGCCCCCATAATGGGGCCATGGTGCTCCGCTTCCGCTCCCACCAGCGGCAGCTCACCGGTTCGCAGGCAAGCTACATCGGCGCAGAGAGCAGGCGCAAGGCGCTGGCCGGGCGGCTGAAGGATCTGCAGGAGAAGCTGAAGGACGCGGAGAAGACCATCCGGGCGTCTGAGAAGGAAGCCACCGCCCTTGAGGCCACTCAGCAGGCCCTGCGCACAGTGGAGGCTGCGTTAAACAAAGCTCCCAATGAAACACTTAATGCATACCACGAAGCCCACAACAGCATCCTCAACCTCACCACCGCAGAGAACCAATTGGCGGACCAGCGTTCGGTAGTCGCCCAAGCCAGCAAAAATCTTCAGAGGTGCCGGGACGAGCTGGCCTTACTGCAGGCCCGTATTGAGGGAGAGGGGCTTGACAAACTGGAAGAAAAGCAGCGCAAGCTGACTGCTGCATTAAAAAAGTGCCAGGACCAGATCGACAACCTAAATCAGAACAAGGGCCGATCACAGAGGCAGATTGACGATCAGCTCGAGCGAGCCGCTGAATTGAATGCAGAGACGCAGCGAGAGGAGGCGTCCAGACAGGAGCTTGAGGAGCTGCTGGCACCCCTGGCCCAGAATGTTGAGAGTGTGGCCTATTACGTGCTGCGGACATGGCGTGGCCAGCAATTCACCGCCATAAAAAACATCGAGGAAGAATTGGGCAACGTTAAGACCGCAGAGAACCAGACAATCGGTTCTCTACGGTCCGCCCTCCATGATCCAACCTTCGGCGCCCAATACTCGTTCACCTATGACGAGCCGACAAACCGGCTGGTGGACCGCCACTTTGCCCCCATCAATGAGGTGGTAACAAACGGACAGAAGCTGCTCGAAGAGCAGCAGGGGATCATCAACGAGAAGACCCAGGATTTAATCCGTAACATCATCATGGGTGACCTGTTCACAGAGCTGAAAGGGCGCGTGCACCAGTTGCGTGCCATTGTAAAGAATATAAACAATCACCTGGACCGGCGCACCTTCGGCAACAACGGATACCGCTTCAGACTCGAAGAAGAGAGCGGTTATCGTGACCTGTTGAAGGTGATTGAACGATATAATCCACTTGATCCCGCTGCCCAGGATGAGCTGAAGCATTTTCTGGAGATACACAAGGACGACATTACGGCCACAGAGATCAACGATATCCCCGCCGTCCTCGATTACCGGAACTGGTTCCGCTACGAATTGACCATGACCTCGGTGAGTGATGTTGGGGCGGTGGTAATGAACCGGAAAACCAAGAGCCTGGGTTCTGGTGGCGAACAGGCAGTGCCCAACTACCTGCTCATCCTGACGGTCTCCCATTTTCTCTACGATGGCAACAAGGAGCTGCGTCACCGGGTGCTCCTGTTTGATGAGGCCTTCTATGGCATAGACGCAGGCCGTCGGGATCAGCTCCTCGGTTTTGCATCCGATCTGGGGTTGCAGCTATTTGTGGCCTCCCCGGATCTGGACGGTGTGAAGCAGGAGATCCCCTGCTCCACTACCCTGCTGGTCATCAAGGACGAGGAGTGCAATGTGCACCTCTTTCCATGCAACTTCACAAACCTGCCCCAACTCTCCCTTTTTGAGGGAGCGCCTGATTTGGCAGCGGCCGAGTTCAGCGTTGAGAGTGGGGCTGCCTTGGCTGGGGGAGCAGGGGGAGAGTTATGAGTGCATCCCAGAACTCAGCCGCTCTGGCTGCACACCTGGGAGAGACCTTGGCCAGATACCCGGAGATAGCTCCATATCTACGCATTATGGCATTACACACCGCCAGAACAGGAGCACTACGGGGGCGGAAGAAGCTGGGAGAACGCCTGCCTCCAGAGGCCCTGAAGGGGCTCTATGCTCTGCTGCCCAACAGGGCCCTGGACATCAAGCCCGACAACACGGTCTACGTACGGCTGGATCGGATCATGGGAGAGGATCAGTCTTCACATCCTGCTACCAGCCCAGCCGGTGCTGACAGCGCAGCCGACGACCAAGGCAGGGAGCAGACCCAGTGGATTGAGGCTATCTGTGCAGTCACGGGAGTAAAGTTTCCCCAGGAGACACCAGCCACCAGGAAGAGGCAGGCCATGGGTGACGCCCATCTGCTCCTCCGGCGGTGCGAGCTGGCTTTCCCCGGGTTCGGCCCCATCTGGAACCTGGAGGCGAAGCAAGAGAAGCAGGCTGGACCCATGGCCTGGAGAGGCCTGCCAGACATTACCGCTGCCGTGATGGCCCGCAGCCTGAAAGAGGTACAGGAGGAGTACTTTCAACTGGCAGAGGCTACCTGCTTTCTGCTCTCATCCCACGCCCCAGTGGGCTTGGCTGATTTGAGCGCCCGATTCTTTACGGATAGCAAAACCCTTAAGACCACCCCGTCGCTGGTGAAGAAGCTGACCTGCTGGCTGATGATTATGGGTGAGGCAGACGGCAAATACGGCTTTGAAGAGGCTGGTGACGTTGGTCCGGACGATAGACTGTCTGATAATGCCCGCAGCCTGTTATGGGCCAAGTTTGGACTGGTTGAGAATGCAACCGCCATCAAGGTGACCGTTTATGGTCCACTGGTCTATGCACACCAGAGGGGCATTCAGGCTGACTGGATTTTCCAACTACACCGGTTAGGTGAGACAGCCACTCTCTCCCTAGATAACCTGCAGAACATGGCAGCTATCACCCTGCCAGAGAATACACCAGTCATCACCTGCGAGAACGAGACCCCATTTTATACCATGGTCAGGGCGCAGACTCCGGGTCTAATTGTCTATACTGCAGGCTACCCAAACACTGCAGTTATCAGGTTGCTGCAACTCCTTGCTGAGACCAGGTCAGAGCGACATCCAATTCTACACTGGGGTGACAGTGACCTGGATGGCTTGCGCATCGCAGCCATCATCAACCAGATCCACCCGGTGCAGCTCTGGCGCTGTAACCTGCCAGAGCTGGAGCGCCACAGTTCCGCCCTGCTGCCCATATCACCGGACAGGCTCCAGAGAGCCCAGACCTACCAGGAAAATCATCCAGACTTTCCATTCCGGGATGAGCTCACTTTCACCATAGAGAACGGCTGGCTAGAACAGGAAAAGTGGAGCAAACAACAATAGCCCACCAAGCTCACCCAAGCTCACCCAACCAACCCACACTAGGCTACGCCCTCCCCGACACTAGAAATAACAACAACAACCGCACTGGTGAGCACTTCTCACAATAGTTGACCAAAATCCAATCCTTGTACACACATCAACCAGCTTGTATACTTTCAGGTCTTGCTTCTCTGCAGGAGCGCTGGGTAGTGGTAAGGCTCTTTGAGCGCTGCCCTCTGCTCCTGCTCCTGCTCCTATTTCTTTTAACATTGTGGTTTCCTGGCGGGAGGCGAAGATGGAGAGACTGCATAGGTTCCTTGTGCATCTTCACTGTGTAGTTGTTACATTGACTCTGTTTTTGGTCTTTCTCCTTGTGATAGGCTGCGGAGGTCAGCACAGGGATGAGGAAAGTCAGCAAGGGCAGGAGAATGCCACAGGCAGTGATTCACCTGCAGAGGCTGTGGCAAGCCCAACCAAGACAGGCACCGATGGGGCAGCGAGTGGCGGGGATGATACCAATAAGCCCTGGCCATTCATTGTTGCACCTGCACCCTCTTCAGATACACCGAAGCCATCACCTTCAGTACCCAAAAGCACCAACGGGTATGTCCAGCCTGGTGCGGCTCCCAGCTACAACCTCACCGCCAGCGACGGTACAGGGCTGAACCTGGTGAAGCTGGATGCCAACAGTGTGGTTGAGGGGCCGCTGGCATTCACCGAACTCCATTTCACTTTCAAGAACCCGGTTGATCGTACCATTGAGGGCAGGTTTGACATCACGCTTCCGCAGGAGGCCAGCATCAGCCGGTTCTCAATGAAGATTGGCAATGCATGGCAAGAGGGAGAGGTAGTGGAGCTGCAGAAAGCTCGCACCACCTACGAGGAGTTTCTGCATAGACGCCAGGACCCTGCGCTTCTCGAATCTCAGGGTGCCAACCGGTTCAGCGCAAGGGTATTCCCAATCCCTGCCAACAGCGAGAAAGAGCTGATCCTCTCCTATTCGCAGGAGCTGGTGCGAAGTGAGGAGCCTTACCGGATCCCCCTGGTGGGCCTTGCACGAATAGAGCACCTGCTGATCAACGCCCAGTATGCGAACAGGGTCGAGCCAGTCGCACTGCACGGGCCTGTCACCACCAGCTCACCAGCAACGACTGGCACACCTGCTGCTGCCACCAGCGGTGCGCCGGGGACCGCAGGCGATGCTCCCAACAACCAGTTCACTGTCACTGCTAATACTACTCAGCCTGTCAGCAGCCTGGGCGGTCATACAGTCACCTACCAGAATGTGGTGGTGGAGCGTCGCAACTGGGTACCTGATACAGACTTTACCCTCATGATGCCAGCAACAGGAACGACAGCACCCGTACCCGCCACCACCGCTACCCCATCCCTTTTGAGTGGACAGCAACAAAACACCGGCGTGGGCCTACGCCATGACAACCTGGTAGTAGCCCGCATCACCCCCACCCTCGAAGACAGCATCGATACGGTCGAGTCACTCTACCTGCTGGTCGACACCAGTGCGTCCCAAGCCCTGGAGGTCAAGCGTCAGGCGGATCTGGTCGAATCCATCGTCCATGCTCTCTCCGCTGGTACCGGTCCCCAGATACCGGTTGGGGTGGCACTATTCGACCAGGAGGTGAAGGAGATCTTCCTGGGCAAGGCTGGAGCATTTGATGCCGCTGAGTTTCGGAAGGCCATCAAGGAGCACGGAGCGCTTGGTGCATCCAATCTGAATGGGGCTCTGCGCTGGCTTGCTGGAAAAGCCACCGACACCGACACCGACACCGACACCGACACCGACACCGACAAACATACCGCAAAGCCCCACTTCGCAAGGGTGGTGCTGATAAGTGACGGCGTGGCTACTGCTGGCGCTACCGAGGGGGACAAGCTCCTGGTTGCGGTAAAAGAGCTTGGCACGGCGGCTGGTGTGAGGAGGTTCGATGTTGTTGCTCTGGGTGGTATCAGGGACGACGCTCTCATGGGTCGATTGACCACAGCCGGTCTGACCGACCACGGCGTCTTGATTGATGGCACCACATCATCAATGGAGACCATCGCCCGAAAGCTCTCCCTTAAAACCAGGTCTGGTATCAAAGTGGCCGTCGAGGGAGCAGAGTGGGTCTGGCCAGAGCAGCTTGACGGTGTGCAGAGTGGTGATCAGGTGCTGGTCTATGCAGATCTTCCTGCCGAGCGCCCTCTCCTGCTCCACCTGGATGGAGTAAGCACAGCAGAGGAGAGCATCATCCTGGAGCGGGTGGAGCGCCCTCTGCTGGAACGGGCATGGGTTAAAGCCAGGCTGGAGCGCATCATGCATCAGCGTGACACCATCGCTGCATCTGACCAGGATTTGCGGGAGGCCCTCAAGCGGCAGGCCATCGAGTTGTCTATGCGCCATCGGGTCCTGTGCCCCTTTACCGCCCTGCTGGTGCTGGAGACAGAGTGGGATTACCGCCGCTATCAAATCGACAGGAACGCCCTGGCCGACATCCTGACCATTGGGAGAAATGGGGTGGAGGTGGTGAATCGTACCGATAAGGCGCCGCCCCTGTTTCTGACCGATGCTCCGGCGGGTTTTGCCCCATCACCCACGGGTGCTTCGGTGGGGCCTCATAAGCTTCTGGGTGGATCCACGATGACTGAGGAGGCTCTGCAAGACATCTTTGGCGAGCGTACAGCTTTCGACCCCCGCTCTCCTGGGGCCATGGGAGACCAAGACAGAGAAAAAGAAACAGGGCAATGGAGCGGGGGATTGGAGATAAGGGGGAACATAAGAGGAGACGGAGAGGGCGTCGAGCATACTCGGGGTACGGGATTTGGAGGTGGCGCGGGTAGAGGCGGGGCGGCCTCTGGGCAGCTTCAAGGCATGGGTTCTTTGGGAGGCTTTGGCAGCACCAACAGGCGGCAGAGCGCAACCCCTGACAGAGGGGTGGCAGGTATAGAGCACCAACAACAGGAGATAACAGTCCCCACCTCTGGAGAGGTGGCAGCAGATAAGGTTGTGTCGGATGAGGTCCGTTATAGGGAAGTTCAGGGTTTGTTAAAGAAAGGTCAGAAGAAGAAGGCACATGAAGAGGCCATGGAGTGGCGCTCCATACAATCGGGCAGCATACTGGCGCTGGTTGCGCTGGGTGACACCCTCTCTGCTTCGGGCGACATTGGCCGTGCAGCCCGTGCTTACGGATCCATGATTGATCTTTACCCTGCTAGGGCTGATATCCGCCATTTCGCCGGAGCTTGTCTTGAGAGTCTGGGCAGCGGCAGCGACAGTAACAAAGATGCCTCTGTATCCAGCCTGATCTTGGCCGAAGATACATATGCAAAAGCTCTGGCAGATCGACCAGACCAGGTTGGTGGTCGCAGGCTCCACGCTTATGCACAGCTGCGGCTTGGGCGTTATCAGGAGGCGTTCAACACCCTCCTGAATGCCGTGCAGGAGATGGAGAAGAGAGATCGAAGCAGTACCATCGGGCTAATCCTTGCGGAAGACCTTGGACTGGCAGGTGCAGCTTATATCAGGGCCAACCCATCCGAGAAGGCAAGGATCATGGGGATACTGGCTGAAAAGGATATAAAGTTGGAGGCGCAACCATCTCTCCGGTTCATAATGAGCTGGGAGACCGACGCCAACGACGTGGATCTACACGTTACCGACAGAAGAAGGGAGACTGCCTATTACAGGCAACCGGCTCTGCCCTCTGGCGGCAGGCTTTATAATGATGTCACTACAGGGTATGGACCGGAGTGCTTCAACATCCCCCTGCCGATCAGGAAGCGTGCCTATCCCTATACCCTGAAGGTTCATTATTACAGTCGAGGTCCAATGGGGTTCGGGATGGGGAAGGTGCAGATCCTGGAACATGATGGCAGAGGGCACCTGGCTTTCGATGACCGGGTCTTTGTGATCCTTGATCATGATGCCGAGCAGGAAGTGGGCAAAGTCCATAGCACGTATTTTTGAGATGAGGGTGGTAACTTGAAACTTTCAACGAACCTGTCTCAAATGTTGGGACCTTGTCTCAAAAGTCGTCGCCTCTCCGTAATATCCACACTTATGAGACTACCCTGACACTTTTGAGACACTTCCCAACGAATTCCCCAGCCTAAGGGATGACAAGGTTCCTGTTTCCATCAATCTGTGGATCAATAAGTTTCAGGACTCGGAGAATGGTCGGCAAGTGGCATACGTGTTTAAGGCAAATTAATTTCACTAAATTGTTTGGGCGAGTTGGGTGCATCGCTAACGAAGGGCACGGCATGCCGTGCCCCTACAGGCGTTGGGAGGGAAGCGTT
>CAYZFJ010000099.1:0-12489 GCA_964477705.1 uncultured Myxococcia bacterium
TGCTCACCCTCATGCTCCTCACCATGCTCCACCCTATCAGCATCTTCCGATCCCTCTCCCACCATCCCGCCATCCTGCAACACCACCCTCTCTTCACCAACATCGCCAGTCTCAGCCTCAACCTCAGCCTCAGCTGCAGAGGCAGCCACAACACACCCATGCCCACCCTCTTCCCCTTCCCCACGAACTTCCAGTAACCCCTGCCTCCTCAGGCTCTCCAGCGAAGCCAAAAAATAGGAGCCATCGGCAACACCATCAGGCGGGAAGGCAAACTCCTGGTCCAGCAAATCTAACAGTTCTCGGAACCTGTCTCTGAGCTCAGAGATCCCTATCTCCCTCTCCTGAAAAGACATCACCAGAGTAGCCATCACCGTCTCTTTGGCGATCAGGTTGATCATCATATTACGGTGGTAATCGAGGAGTAGACGATGGGTATCATGGGGCTGATAGACTATCTCACCAACCGCCTCATGGGCAATCACGTCCTCATCCTTGAACAGCAAATCCATGGCAGTTTCCATCACTTGCCACAGAGCACTGCCACAGGCATGGCTGACAGGAGCATCCTGCTCAACCGCACCAATACCGAGGGCTAATGGAGCTTCACACAAGACGCTTGCAGGATCGTAGCACCGAACCGGCACTGTGCTCTGAGCAGGTTGTTCCGGACCGAAGATTTTTTCCAGAGTACTAGACAGTCTTGCCCCATTGCCCCTGAGCAGAGCCACAATGAAACCTACCTTGATCTTCAGATCATCAAGCGCAATGCCACGTTTGGGCTGGGTGAGCAACACCAGAGCCAGCAGGGTAATCGGAGTAACTGTTATGATCTGCCCCAAACGTTCAGAGATGCAATAGCCAAGGCGGGAAACCTGTTCTTTAAACAACTGCTCCCCTTCATCGGACAGCCAATCTACCCCAGCCTCAGCCCCGTCCACTTGAGAGAAAAAGCTCTCACCATCAATGGGATCATCAAATTGGATATGTACCCTTCCATGACGCCTGGCCAGAATCTTGGGCATACTGAGCAAACCACGGATATCCTCCTTCTGCTTAGGCTTACCCTGCAGCTCCTCAACGTAGCTGCCCGCTTCGATAATCCGTTCATAGCCTACAGATACAGGTACAAACGATAATCTTTGGGCATTAGAATCCTTATATGCTTCAGCAATCATGGAGAGGATACCGAACTTGGGGGGCAACACCTTCCCCGTTCTGCTGCGACCGCCCTCGATGAAGAATTCTAGGTTGAAGCCTTCTTTTACCAACTGGTGCACATAAGCGCTGAGCACTGCCGAATACAGCACATCCCCCTTGATTGACCTCCGGATAAAGAATGCTCCGGATTTTCGAAAAATGGTACCCAGAGGCCAGAAGGAGAGATTAGCACCCGCAGCAATATATGGGGGCAACAATCCATCTTTATACATCAGATAGGAGAGTATCAGATAATCCGCATGACTTCGGTGGGTTGGCACTAGAACCACAGGTCCTCGACCAGCAGCCTGACGAACCTTCTCGAGCCCTTCCAGATAACTATCATCTATCCCATCATAAATTTTGTTCCACACGAACTGAAGAATCCAGGAACACATTCTCACCGCATTGAGCACAAAGTCGGAGGCAATAGTATTGACATGGGTTCGAGCAAGCTGCCTCAGCTCTGCTTCAGACTGCCTCCCCTCGGCAGCAAGCTTGTCAATGACTGCGGTTACCTTGCTTGATTGGAGCACATTCTCTTTAATGCGGTAGGTTGGTTTCTGGCGAGGACCACGCACCATCCTGCTCTGTCTGGTGAGAATAACCCCGACTGCCGCTCTTAACCGCTTCGCCACCTTCACATCATCAGAGCCTTGGTGCTTGCGCACAAACTCTACCACGTCAATAGGCTCATCAATGCGCAGGATAGCCCGCCTAACGGTAAGGCAGGCCTCAAGAAGCCTGCCCACACGCCCCACCGACGATATATCGCCGATAAGAAGGTCCCCTAGTTGGATGTGCTCCTGCGCCGGGCGACGCTTCCAAAGAATGGAATGGGGAATAATGTGAAGTGGTTTACCGGATCTAGCCGTATTCACCAACTCAATGAACAGATTTAATACATCCTCATTCTGCCTCTCGAAGGCCTCCCGGTTTTTCTGCCGTCTGGAGGTAATCTCTCCTAACAGAGAAGCTCTGGGTTTACGGTGCCCGATAAACACCATGGCAGGTTTGCCTGCGGAGATGGTATTTTTAAGGTCACTAACAGAATCAAGAAAACTATCACGATAAACAAACCGTTTGAAGCCCTGGTAGATGCTCTTCATCCCTTTGAGATGCCATGTGGAGATGGAGTTGGCAAACTGACATAGAGAAAGATCAACCTGGTTAAATATCGAGTTCATAGCCAGGTAGTCGATCAGACTTGGGCGATGACCGACCCATACCACCGCGCTGGATTCAGACAATTCAACGAATTTATTTAGCTGTTCCCTATCAAATTTAAGTTTGTTAAACACCTTGGAAAAAAGGAGACTGACCGGGAACGATTGCTTGTCCTTAGAAAGCATCCCGCTCTTCACGCCCAGGTCGGAATACTGAGTGTCACAGTGAAGTCCTGGCTCCGGCGGTGGCGGCAGCGAGGTCGTCATAGAATCGTGCATGGTCGCCCCACCTTCATGGGGTGGCATGGCAACGCTCTCTACCTGGGCAACATTATTTATAATTTGCTCACTAGCTGATATTTGATTCATAGGATCTGGCTTCTGAAGCGAGTTCAACTTACCATGCAGGTTCAGGCAGAAGGAACATCCTTGCCAGGCAGCGATACTACAAACCTGGACACACAGCCGGTGTGGTCAGGCGAGGGCCTTTCGAACCTTATGGACCCCCCGTGACGCAGGAGTATGCCTCGGGCGATTGTCAACCCGAGACCTTGATTGCCAGCGCATGCAGGCACATCTCCCTTGCCATAATTTTGAACGATACTATCACGAGTTGTATAAAAAGGCTTGAACAACATCTCTTCTGCTTGCTCAGGAATGCCGATACCACTATCCGACACCCACAGCTCAACCATGGGACCGTTGTTCATCAGAGACACATAAATATCACCACCACCATGACCGCCCCTGCTGCCGCTGGCATCTCCCATGCCCATCTGCCCAGACATTTCCTGGGCCCTGAGGGCAAGGACCGCCTCAACAGCATTAACCAGGAGGGCTAGCACCACTTGTTCCAGAGCATCCAAATTGCCGTGAACAAGGGACAGCTTCTCATCAGTCTTTCTCCGGATTACTCTCACCCTTTGACTTTGAAGAAGGTTGAAAATATCGGCCATGGCATTATCAACCACATCCAGCATATTCACGGCACTGAACTGGGCCGAGTACCACGGCAGCTCCTTCTCCATCAACTCGCCCAACTCAAGCAGACTGCCAATCGACTGGTTGAGCGAATCCCACTGCATTGGACTAAAGCAATGCCAATCCTCAGGAGTCGCCTGGTCTCCACCAGTTAACACCAGAGGGTCTGATTCCATGTTCCCGGCAATACTATGGTCTGACTCTGCCCCAGCCCCGCCCCCTACCCTGGCACTCCCTTCTACTCCTCCACAATCACCCCCTCCTATCCCATTCACAGTCACAGCCAACCGAGACAACCTATCCAGGGCCCTGGCAGGAGCCAGAAGCTGATGTGAAATCGCAGCAGCAACCGAGGAAACAGAGACCTCCTTCACAGCCCTGGTCAACTTGAAACGGACAGCATGGTGTACCTTCTCTGCGGCCTTCAGTGCGGCCAATCTCCTCTCCCTGGCCAGGGCAGCAGCAAACTCCCCGGCCACAACCTCAACCATCAGCATATCTATGCCGGATTCAGACTCACCGATGAGCAACCCTCCGTCAGAACGGGCATTGGCTGCAGTCTGATAATAAACATCCAGTACACCCTGGGGTTCTCCGTCAAAAATAAGAGGCACACTGAGCACATCCAGCCCTATCAAGGACAAAGCTGATGATGACGGGTCAGCAGCAGCCCGAAGACTGGGCAACTTAGAATACTTCCCGGACCGGTGCCGGATTGATTCGCCCCTGATAATTGCCTTTGCCTGGTAATCTGTACTCCTCTTTTCACTGGACGATATAGATGGTGGCGAAAGCCTGTGCATCCCCCACCCATTACCATTAGCTCCTGAGAAGGAGAAATCAGCAAAAAGAGGCGATTCAAAAAGAGTACCCTGCTGCCCAAAAGCAACAGATTGAGGCTTCAACTCACTAAGCATATCCTTCAGAGCATTTGTTGCGCCGTAGGGCTTCAGTGACTGGTCATCTTCATGGTAGAGCCATAATATGGCGCCGGTAAAATCGAGGGCTTCAGTCAGACCTTCCAGAAAGGCCCGGGTGAGTTCAGTCAGGTTGGGAGCCAGATTCATGGCATGGGAGAGTCCATAAAGAATCTGACGCACACTCTCTTCTCGCCTGTGACTGGAGGTGTCCCTGAGGAGCACCCTGGCAATCATTCCTTTGCCAGGCCAATGGGACTTGGTAATACTGAGACCTGCCACTTCGTGCCTGACTCCATGGCCATCATGCCTGCGCCTCAGATATATCTCCAAGCCAGAATGTCCATCGGGTGTATCCTCGAAGATGGCCTGCAGGAAATTTTCAGCTTCTGTTATTGGAGTATCAGGAAAAAGTGAAGGCTGGTTTCGATCTCGTGAGGGAGGCACAGCCAGACACTGCTCAAGACTCAAGCCTGCAATCTGCCCGTCTCCACCGCGGGCATCACCACCCACCAAAGGAGCCGGACCGTAAAGTTCTGCCGTCTGTCTATCAGCCTCCACAATGGAGCCATCATGGCTGACTACAACCCAGGCAAGGCCTGAATCCTGGAGGAAAAGCTGAAAATCAGGGCTATCCAGCAGGGATTGCTCAAATAGAAGCTCTTGCAGCTTCCCTGTCAGCCCTGACCAAAATGAAGTCAGTTCCCGTTTGTGACCATGGTCGACAGGCAAACAAGAGCCGCCACCATCATCGCCACTTGCCGCATCACCCCCTGCCCCTTTGCTCCATTCAGCACTAACAAGAAAATCAAACGTGCCGGACAATATGCCAAGCCCATCAAGAAAACGAGATTTGCCTTGGGGAGTTAAGTCGAGTAACAGGCCAGAATGGAACATTTCCAGCACGTTCACCGCAGAAAGGTGGAGCTGTCTACCAGTGGAACCAGTTCTTAGTGTGGAGCCATGACGGGAACCTGCACGTGGTCGGGTGGTAGAGGAGGAAGGTGAGGACTGGCTCCTGAAATAATTTAAAAGCCACTGGGAAATCCGAATTGCCTCCCGCCTGACGCTCTCAGCACCCTCACCCTCACTCTCACTCTCACTCTCAGGCCTACAGCCTGCCCCAGCATCCTCGAGGTGCCCTACAACAGATTCCAGCGTCAGGATCAATTCATCCTGAACGGCAGGCAGCAATGCCAATGGCTTAGTCACGTTTGTCCATTATTCAGCATGTGGGTTAACTAGTAGCTGCCATGGCAGCCAGTTCGCCTTAATTCTCAACACCAGTTCAACTATTCTTCTGCTCTTTTTCGGGATGACTCACTATTGTTACCAGTTCAGACCCGAAACGATCCCTGAGCAAATCACCCAGACTGGTGCCAGCAGACCGCTTATCGCTGGCTGTTGCTGCTTCAGCCGACTCCTGAACTACGGATGCTCTCTGTGATCTAGAGGCCCTGGCGCCAGGCCTTCCGTCGCCACCACCGTCACCTTTTACGCTTCCCCCACGGGCATGGCTCTTTCGATCACCACCGCCAACCACATCCATTTGCCCCTCATCGTCATCATGGGCGTCGGCAAGCTTGGGAGCCGTCTCCATGGATAATGAGAGACGCATCCTGTTGGTGTCAAGCCCAACTACAGTAACACTAACCTCATCACCCACCTTGACCACATTGCCTACCGTCTCCACCCGCTCATCGGCAAGGCGGCTGATATGGACCAGCCCTTCAACCCCGGGTTCAACCTGCACAAAGGCTCCAAACGGGGCAATGCGAACCACCCGCCCTTCCAGCTTGTCACCCATAGAGAGCCGGGCATCCAGCCCTTCCCACGGACTTGGTCCCAGTTGCTTCATGGAGAGTGAGACCCGTTTTTTCTCCTCATCTATCTCAAGGACTTTCACATCCACCAAGGTTCCCTCAGGGTAAACAGAGGTTAGATCCCGGGGCGTCTCCTGCCAGGAGATCTCTCCCCTGTGTACTAGTCCTTTAATATGGTCGGTAATCCTGACAAACAGACCGAATTCGGCGACCCCAACCACTGCGGCTCCATTGACAGTGCTCCCTGCCGGATATTTATCAATCAGCTCAACCCATGGATCTGCCGTGAGAGCCTTCTTGCTCAAACCAATCCGTCGCTTCTTCTCATCAACATCAATAACCTGGAATTGCTCCCTGGTTCCCAAGGGCAACAGAACAGACGGTGCATCCCTGGTGTCACTGTGGGTAATCTCCGACGCATGAACCATCCCTTCCAGCCCGGGCTCCAACTCCACAAACACCCCGTACTCCACATGGGATGTAACCGTACCCTCCACCAGAGAGCCGACAGGAAACTTGGTCTCCACATCTGCCCAGGGATCTGGCAGAAGCTGCTTCCGCCCCACATTGATCTTACCCTTCTTCTCGTCCACCCTCAGGATTACCAGTTCGAGCTCGTCACCCTCTTTAATCGGTCCTGCCTCGTTGCTGCCACTACTATCACCATCATCACCAGCAACGACAGATGCCCCACCATGGGCCGAACCGATTCTTGGCTTTGCCCAGCTCATATCCGACACATGGAGAAGAGCATCAACACCTCCTCCAATCTCCACAAAAGCACCATAGGGCAACATAGACCGAACAGTGCCCTTAACTCTGTCACCAACTTTGAATGTATCCAGAGCATGCTGGATAGACTCCTTACGCTCCTGCTCAAGCAGAGCCCGCCTGGAAACCACCGCTTCCATGCGCTTGTAATCCAGACGCAGTACCAGCACGGTCATCTCTTGGCCTGCCCATGGCGAGAGATCGCTGACAGGGCGAACATCCACGTGGGAAGCAGGCATGAATGCCCGGTGGCCCACATTAACGATCAATCCACCCCGTACGGGCGCCACAATCTTCGCTTTAAGGGGCTGCCCAGCTTCGAAAGCACGAACCACTTGCACCCAGTTGTATAACTGACGAGCCTTCCTGGCGTGAATAGTCACGGTTTCACCAGGTTGGGGACCTGCTTCACTCACATCAGCAGCGCTGCCACTAGGTGGTGAGGTGTCTTCTCCTGTCCCTGCATCGCCGTACAGTTCAGAGACAGGCACATAGCCACAGGACCCGTTTTCCATCTGGACAACTGCAACCCGAACAGAGCCTGAAGGATCAAGCCCCATAACATCTTCGAGACTTTTCACCGTAGCCTTGCTCAAGCTAACTTCTGGCGCTTCTCCAGTGGTAATTGCATTTTTGGGGGAAGAGGAGAGGTTTGCATCAACCTGCACACTCACATCATCACTTACTGAATTTGTGTTCATATTGAAGACTTCGTTATTACCTGTATTCATGCTCTGGTTACTTCCAAGCTGCTGATATCAGACAATCCTACGCTGAGGGAATGAAGATTCCTTATAATTTGGAATTACAAATGATGCAAGCACCGAGACGGCTTATCATGTGATTCCAGTCCATCTTTCAGGTTTCAGGCTGACAAGGGCAAGGCCAAGGCCATAAAACCACTCTTGCTGGCAAGTCAGCCGACCAACCTGCCCCCCTCACAACAAGGCAACCATTTGCCAGCCCTTTGTGGATTACAGATGGGCGGCTCTCGCAGCACGCAGGCAGGTCAGTGCTTCTGACTTAATCGGGCAGCATAACAGATACGGTCAAGTTATATATTTCTCAACAAATGAAAATCCCCCATTTAGCTCGATTAACTGGATCATATTTAAGATGATGCTCTGGCGGAGATACTTTTTTGCCCTGTTCAACAGCTCCTTGTATGGTATCTCCCATGGAAAAATTCGATCAGAACAGAAGAAGCATCTCACCAACCTGTAATAAAACTGTCTGCCGCAAGGCGAAGGCCCCCAGCCTCTCAGTCAGCCCAGCAAACCAATGGGCTGACTCTCGGCGGCATGGTCCCATCTCGGCAGCAGCTGGCGTAACCATTGCCATTGTTACGGCATTGGCCTTATCCCTGACGCCCTCACCATCCAGCACGGCAGACCATATTGAAGACCAGCGACACCGGAACCCCGAGTCGACAGTCACTGGCGCCCTCCTGGCCAGTAATCACAAACCCGCCAATCCCAACTCTCACAACAGCTCTCAACTGAAACCGAGAGGACAAGAGAAAACGAAAGGGCAAAAGAAAGAGAAAGAGGCTGGTCTTCCCATATCCTACATCAAACCCTACTTTTCCGGTCCAGCAGCCGGAGCCTTTTCAGCCGGCCGCTTCGATGTAGCTGCTCCATTGTTTCAAGCCCACATGGACAAAGAAAAAGACCCAGAGAAAAAATGGGCTGCAGGGCTGCTCGCTGCAGTGGCATGGTTCAATAGCGGTAAACCCGCCAAGGCTGCGGAACTGCTCAAGCCAATCTCCCATACCGTCCCCCCCACGCTCAAGCCATATGTGCACGGTATACGAGCCAGGGCCCTGCTGCGCAGTGACAACCCGAAGGAAGCCCTTGATGAGCTGAACAAACTGGAGAAACTGGGCGCACCACCATGTGCAGCAGGGGGAGACATACTCCATGCAAAAGCCCTGGCTCTGGTGAAACTGGGACGCCATAAGGAGACTGTACAGCTGCTGAGCCCCATGTTCACCCTTAAATCACAGTCTGGCCAATACCCGGAGAACCAAGGCGCTACCGTTGCTGATGCTGCCAATCCAGATAAGCTACCATACTACCGTACCAAAGCCGGAGCCGAACTGATTAGTCTGATGGTTACCGCTCTGGAAGGCACGGGTGACACCCATAATGCGGATGGCTTACGAAGGGTCATATATTTTCGTCATCCCGCCTCATGGAACACCATTTACAGGGGCACCCCATACAGTACCACCCAGCCTGCCAACCCCACCCCACGTGAGCTGCTGGAGCGGGCTAATGCATACTACCAGGCCCACCAGCACCAGCGAGTGCTCGACACCTTGGCCCAGATTGCCCCCGATCTGCCCATCGCTTTAAATGAATCTGTGGAGAGCCAGCGGGAAAAATCCACAGGTAAGACCGGAAGTAGAGAACAACAGAGGCAGGACCACTCACCAGTGGCTACGGTACCATCAGGGTCCAACGCCTCACCTGCTCTGACCAGCAAACCTGGGCCAATTCAAACGGCAGACACAATAGAATCGGTTATTGCTCGAGCCCAGGCTGAGACGGAGACTAAAGCCCAAGCGCCAACCCAGGCCCGGCAATCCACACCAGCCACTGCCACCATGGAGGAGCTCTGCGAGGCAGTATTCATGGCCGGCCACACCTACACCAAGATGCGCCGCCACTCCCTCGCCTGGCCAATTCTGGCATCTCTTGCCCATCTCCCCGAGTGTAACGCCACTGTTTCACCCGACCGGATTCTCTACCACGGCGCTCGCTCTGCCGGCAGATCCAACAACCGTGATGAAGCCATCGCCCTCTTCTCCGAATTGTCTACCAAATACCCTGACAGCTCCCTGGCTGACGATGCCTTGCTGATTCTGGCTGAACTGCACATGGAAGAAGCCAAGGAACAAGAAGACCTGAAGAACGAGGAGAACAAAAAGGCGGCAGTTGAGAGAGCCAGGAAGGCACTCCAGACCCTGGTAGACAGGCACCCCAATGGGGACATGCGGGAAGAGGCCCAATTCCGACTCGCTTGGGAACCATACATGCGTGGCGACATGGACGAGGCCCTGAATGTGCTGAACGCCACATCCAAACTGAATCTACCCGAAAGGCACTACTATGCCAAAGGGCGGACCGCATACTGGAAGGGGCGAATCCTCCAGAAAAAGGGAGATACCAAGCTGGCTGCAGCATCCTGGCAGAAGGTGGTTAAGGAGCACCCCCTCTCGTACTATGCCCTGCTGGCCACAAACAGGCTGGTTGAAGCCGGCTTCAGCATACCCGGCGCAGAACTGCCTTTGGCTACCCCAGCCCAGTCCACCACCCCACACACAGATGACATCCATGTACCAGCCATCCACAACGACATCCACCTGGAGAGGGCCATTCTCTTCATGAAGCTTGGCATGGGTAACGCGGCAGCTCAAGAACTGAACAACAGCAGCAAGAGCCTGGCAGCCCTTGCCGGTGATACCTCAGACCTTGCCGTAACCACCGCCACCACCACTGCCTCTGCCCAGCAGGTCCCTACCCAGGAAAAGGCCCTGTGGATGCTTGCTGCCCTGTACGATCAGGCAGGCATATACAACCAGAGTCACGATATTCCCCGGCGTCAGCTTCCCCATTTCGCTAATCAGGCACCATCTACCACCCAGTCACTGCACAGGTGGCTCCTGGCATACCCACGGGCTTTCAAACAACTGATAGATGCCGCTGCCAGCTCAGAGACCATTTCTCCCATGCTTCTCACCGCCCTGGTGAGGGAAGAGAGCGCCTTTACCCCCTCCATAGAATCGTGGGCTAATGCAATCGGCCTTTCCCAGTTGCTTGTACCCACTGCCCGGGATGTGGCCAAAAGAGGCGAGGGACCAATCAATGCATCAACCCTGCGGGACCCGGAACTGAACTTACGACTCGGTGCCCGTTTCCTGGGTGGGCTCATTAACCGATTCGACCATTTCGGTCTGGCAATTGCAGGCTACAATGCCGGTGGTGGCGCTGTCTCAAGGTGGCTGTCCGCAAGAGGGCACCTGGCCTTCGACGAGTTCGTGGAGACAATCCCCTATGAGCAGACCCGCAACTATACCAAGCGGGTCACCGAGTCCTACGGCAGGTACAGCCACTTGTATCATTCAACTGCAGGCACCGCCTCTTCTGCCACCTACCAGCCATTCCTGCAAATTCCCAACACCATAAAAAAATAAACATCCCTCCAGCTATCTTACAGAGTCATTCAACCCCATAAAGGGACCGGTCCGATTTCCTTATCACCCGGTTCCTGGAAGATGTTAACTGCCATCTGCCATGGACCACTTGGACTATGGAGACCGGGTTAAATTATATGGAGGCACAATGAGGTATACGTCACAAAACAACACCAGAGAAGACGCTGCCTCTTCTAACCTTGTGACCGGTCCACAGTCAGAGAAGCTGGCCCAAGACACCATCCGGCATCAATCAGAAGAACTGCTCGCTGTGCTTACCAACCTGGGAGAAGGCGTTCTTCTGACCGATGGGGATGGTAATATCAGGGCTATCAACAAGGCTCTGGCCACTCTTCTTAATCTGGATGAGGACCAGATCCCCGCCCTGCTACACAAGGGGATTAAATCACTGCCCGCAAAGCTGCTCCATTTGAACGAGAAGCCTCTGGCTGTCAACGACTGTCCCATCCATGGTGCACTGAGAGGCAAGAACCTTAACCCTAAAGAAGTCATCATGGTCAGGCAGGATGGAAAAAGTCACAACGTAGTCATTTCAGGTGGGTCTATCCGAGACCCTCAGACAGGCAAAGTAACTCTGGCAGTCAACGTGTTCAACGACATCACCACTATTCGCCAGTTAGAGCAGGAACGGGAAAATCTCACTGCCATCATTGCCCATGATTTAAGGGGAACCCTGACCCCCATCCTCACCTATTCTGATCTGCTCTCCAGGCATGCAGGACACACCAACACTCTTAATACCCGCATGCGCAAGGCCATTGAATCAATCAAAGTGGGTACCCTGCGGATGCGAAGGCAGATTGAGGACCTGCTTGACACATCACGGCTTGGAACCGGTAAGCTGGCACTGGAAAAGCGTCCAGTAAATATTACAGCCTTTCTTAACGCCCTCATTGAGCGGCTGCAGCCAACCATTGATGGGCATACTATTGTTCTAACCGGGAATGAACCGGTACCCGAAGAGATTGAGGCCGATCCGGATCGACTGGAACAAATCATGACTAATCTATTGTCCAATGCGGTCAAGTACTCCTTTCCCGATACTGTGATCTTTATAGAATATGGCGTAGATAAGAATGATATGCTTAAGCTGTCCGTGACCAACAGAGGCGATGGGATCGAAACGAACCTCCTGGAAACCCTATTCAAGCCGTACCGCAGACTGCCACACCCTACAAAAGAGAAAAAGATCCCAGGTACTGGTCTTGGTCTATTCATCACCAAGGGTCTTGTTGAAGCTCATGGGGGGCATCTCTGGGCAGAAAGCATCCCAGGAGCCCATACCACCTTCTCCTTCACCATCCCCAGTAAAGTTGAGAGTTGAAGTTACTAGGGGCCCGGCATGCCGTATGTATGTTCAGTTAAGCTTCAATATCATGCCACCAAGCTTTCAAGAGCTCTATCACGTCTGGTGC
>CAYZFJ010000100.1:0-12305 GCA_964477705.1 uncultured Myxococcia bacterium
ATCCCGGGTGAGGGACTTGTTTGAGCAGGGCAAAAAACATGCCCCCTGTATCGTGTTTATAGATGAGATCGATGCGGTGGGCCGCCATCGAGGCGCTGGTCTTGGCGGCGGACATGATGAGCGTGAACAGACCCTCAACCAGCTCCTTGTGGAGATGGATGGCTTCGAATCCAATGAGGGAGTGATTCTTATTGCCGCAACTAACCGTCCCGACGTTCTGGACCCAGCTCTCCTTCGACCTGGCCGGTTCGACAGGAGGGTGGTGGTGCCTCTTCCTGACTACAAAGGACGAGAGGGAATCCTTAAGGTGCATCTTCGCAAGGTGCCCGTAGCTGACAATGTGGATTTTTCCGTTATCGCTAAGGGCACTCCCGGATTTTCAGGAGCCGATCTTGAAAACCTGGTAAATGAAGCTGCCCTGCTTGCGGCTCGAAAGGGTCGTGATCGGGTTCTCCCTGAAGACATTGAGAATGCCAAGGATAAGGTGCTTATGGGCTCCGAGATGAAGTCACGAGCCATTTCTGACAAAGAGAAGAAGATCACTGCCTATCACGAGGCCGGTCACGCTCTTGTCTCTGAGTTATTGCCCCATACAGATCCTATCCATAAGGTGACCATTATCCCTAGAGGAAGGGCTCTGGGTGTTACTCAGCACTTGCCGGCTGAAGACCGGATGGTGGTAAGCAAGGACTATGCCTTGGATACGATCTCCGTGCTTATGGCTGGAAGGGTGGCCGAGGAGGTGGTCTTCAATCAGGTTACTACCGGTGCTGGTAATGATATTGAGAAGGCAACCGACCTCTCGCGCAAGATGGCTTGCGAGTGGGGTATGTCTGAGAAGCTTGGTCCTCTCGCCTTCGGTAAGGTAGAGGAGCAGATCTTCCTTGGCAGGGAGATCAGCAAGCAGCATGATTTCAGCAATGAGACCGCACGGGATATTGACTGTGAGATCAAGCGTGTTGTTCTGGATTGTTACCAGGAAGCTCACAAGTTGATCATGGATAACCGGCAGGCCCTTGATAATATTGCTGTCGGGTTGCTGGAATATGAGACCCTTGAAGGTGATGAGGTGCGCAGTCTGGTGAATGGTATGTCCATGGATGATTTGCGCAGGCAGCATACTGCGGCGGTGGCTGCACGTAATGCGGCTGCGGCTGCAACCCAGGGCGGCTCAGGCCGGGACTCGGATCGTAAGACGGTATCGGTTATTCCTGGCATTGACAGCGACGGGCTTAAGCCAGCCGCAGCAGGTTCTTCTATCAGCATGTCCTATTCTACCCGTCTGAGGGATGGCGCCAGCAGCAGGACTGCTGGTGGTGTGAAGGTAGAGGGAACTGCTGGTAACGGGAGCGGAAGTGGCAGTGGCGATGATTCCGGTGGTGCAGGTGAGTCCCGTGGTGGTGTTGCCAGCCGGCGTGGTTCCTCAGAAAGCAATTTGGGCTGATTGGTGTAGGGGGGTTGGCGGAGTGCGGTACTCATATGGCCCATGTTGCAGTGATGTTGCCCAAGGCAAACTATCTTTTCAATTATGAGTAAAGGCAGAAAGTTCAGGCTTTCTGCCTTTTTTTCTTTTTGCTGATAACAATTCTTGAAGCTGGCCGATTACCTTGGTAGGTTTCATGTAACGGTTTCATCCATTCTTGGTGGCAGTTCTGCCTGGAACGTCCACAATGCGGTGGATGGATGCTGTCATGTTAATGTATTTATGTATGAAGGCGGCTTCATCCAATTGGTTCTGCTGACAAGCGCTTCAAAGCAGAATGCAGCTCATCAGGAACAATGAGACTTTATCCTATGTTGTTTTGCCATGTGGCACCCGGTATTGGCCCGGGTGCTCTTCCAGGAGCATCTGTCAATCATGCATCGCACGGTTCCTCTGGCAAATGGCTTCAGTCTGGATCTCTCCGGGCCTCCTCTGCTCATGGGTATCTTGAACGTCACCCCAGACTCCTTCTCTGATGGAGGTTTGTACCGGAGTGTGGATGATGCTGTTAAGGCCGCATTCAAGATGTCAAGGCAGGGGGCCAGCATTATCGATATAGGTGGAGAGTCAACCAGGCCCGGCAGTCAGCCAGTTGATGCGGACCAGGAACTGGAACGTATTCTGCCGGTTATTAAAAAACTGGTAGCACGTGGCTTGAAGGTTCCCATCTCCGTGGATACATACAAGGCTAGTGTGGCGAAGGCGTCCCTGGATGCCGGGGCAGCCATGATAAATGACATCAGCGGATTTCGGTTAGACAAGGATATGGCCGGGGTAGTGGCCAGTTATAATGCAGGGGTAGTGTTGATGCACTCCAGGGCGACACCTCAAGTGATGCAGGATTTCACTGCATACGAGAATGGTGTACTTGAAGAGGTAATTGATTACCTGCAGAATGCTGAGCGAATTGGGCTTGAAGCAGGGGTAAATAAGGAATCCATCATCTTTGATCCCGGCTTCGGCTTCGGGTTCGGAAAGAATGTAGAGCAGAATGTAGAGCTGTTGTCTTCACTTGATCAGGTCGTTGCAAGGACCGACAGACCGATTCTGGTAGGGCCGAGCCGCAAGACATTTATTGGTGCGGTGACCGGTCAGAAGGACTCACCCAAGGAGCGTCTTGGCGGTACTGTTGCTGCCGCATTGATTGCTGTCGATAAGGGGGCTGGTATTTTGCGGGTTCATGATGTGGCACAGGTGAAAGCTGCTGTTGATATGGCCTGGGTTATTCGGGCTTTTACCCAATCGGGAGACAGGGCGTGAGCATATTGCTTGGAGACTTGCTGGGCAGTACCCATGTGGCGTCTATTGTTTTAGGCGTCATTGATGTGGCCATAGTTGCCTATGTCATCTACCGTATTCTCCAACTCCTGAAGGGAACCAGAGCGATTTCGGTCCTGATTGGGCTGCTCCTGGTGATCTTTCTCTTCTTTGTATCTAAGCAGGAATATCTGGGGCTATCCACGCTCAACTGGATAATCGAGAAATTCATCTCATATTTCATCCTTATCGTGATAGTCATTTTCCAGAATGACATCAGGCGGGGGCTGGCACAGGTCGGTCGCCACAAGATATTTTCGAGGCTCAGCCCTGTTGAGGAGACCAAGTTCTTTGAGGAGTTGGTTAAAGCCTGTGTGACCCTGGCCAATCGCAAAATAGGCGCCATTATAGCCATCCAGCGCAATGCGGACCTCTCTGGTTATCTGGAGGAGGGCACTAAGCTTGATGCCAAGGTGACCAAAGAGTTGCTCCTCGCCACGTTTCTTCCCGACCATCAGAATCCGCTCCACGATGGCGCAGTGATTATCCAGGAAGGGCGGATCAGCGCAGCGGGATGTTTCCTTCCCCTCACCATGAATCAGAAGCTTGATAAACAATTTGGTACCCGGCACCGTGCTGCAATCGGTCTTGGAGAGGAGACCGATGCTGTGGTTATTGTTGTCAGTGAGGAACGGGGAGCAATCTCTGTAGTCAATGAGGGCAGGTTAAACCGGGACATTGATGGCAACACCCTGCGGAACATCCTCCAGACTCTCTATGGTGCCTCAGCCATGGACGGAGAGCCAGTCCTGGGTAGTCAGAGCGCAAAAATTAAGACAGCGGGTCGCCGTCTCCTCGATAAAGTGAAAGGTATTGCCCAGTGAAGCGACTCAGGAATCTGGTTCTGGACAATTTCGGTCTTAAGGCGGTTTCCATCACCTTGGCAATTCTGTTTTTTATGTATGTGAGGGGTGACCAGGACACGGTGATGAGTCTGTCGGTGCGTGTGGTAGTCAAGTTGCCGGAGGGCAGGCTTCTTTCGGGTGATACTGTTGATCAGGTAAGGCTTACTGTCAGTGGCAAATGGTCTAAGATTCGGGATCTGGGGAGCAGGGAGCTGCAACCACTGGAGATTGATTTAACCAGCCATCAGGGAGATATTTTCTACTTTGATGAGGACCAGTTCAGACTACCTCCTGGCGTGAAAGTGGTCTCTTTTCAACCAGCCAGTACAACCGTGAAGACCGTTGAAGCGGCTTCCAAGCGGATACCGGTGAGGGCAGTGGTAACCGGCAACCCGGATGCGGACGTGGAGTTTATGTCTGCTGTTGTTAATCCTCAGCACACCACTATTCTGGGTACCAAGGAGGCCTTGAAGCAGATTAAATCCGTTGAGACAGTGCCCATTGATCTTGCAGGACGAAAGGAGACCACCTCACTAAAGGTCTCCTTGGTCAAGCCTTCCCGGGTGCAGTTTGAAATGGCGGGAGATGATGGGGCTAAAGATGTTGATGTGGTCCTGCGGTTTAAGGATCGTATTGAAAAGCGGGCGTTCAAATTGCCCGTCAGGGTGGTCGGCATAGGTGGCAAAACCGGGTTCGAGGCAAAGCCTCAAGAGGTGGAAATTGTTATTGAAGGGGCCATGAGGTCGTTGGATTCCATGGATTCTGATGCGCTCATGCCCTATGTGGATGCTGCGGACCTGAACCTGAGAGAATCAGGCACATATCGGCTTCCCCTTATGGTCGACAACCTCCCGTCCGGGCTGAAACTGGTGAACCGAAAGCCTGAGATAATCCATGTGACTACTGTTCGAAAGGTGGTGCCAGATGGAAACCCGGTGGATCGCAGGGGGAGGGGTGCTGAGCCAGGGGTTTGGGATGGAAGAAGGAGCGGAAGCGGTAGCGGGGTTGCAGGTGGCGTCGGGGGCGATGACCTGGGGCAGGAGGCCAAAGACGGGGAATAGCAGATTGTGGTGTGCGCTGCCTGCTCTGTCTCTCCGGTGTTGCCTCAGTCAACACCAGATAAAGTGTGGCTATTGTTACCCTGCCAATTATTTGGTCAATTGCGGTAATCGACAATCCTTTTGCAGTCTCCATCTGGATGTGGTTCCCATTGGCGTTCATATTTAATGGGCAGATGATCATCCTGTTTGCCTGCATAATCGTTGATTGCCTGGAATGTGGCTGGGTATTTATTTTTAGTGATTGATTGATAGATTGATGATGCGGTCAGGTCAGCTATCTGATAGAGGCTGGTCGATGATGTTTAAGGAGGCCCTGGTGAGGGAATACTTTGGAACTGATGGAATAAGGGGTGTGGCCAATGCCTCTCCCATGACAGTGGAGACTGCCACTGCGTTGGGCAGGGCTGTAGCTACACTGCTTGGTAACTCTACAATTTCCAGACCTCGCATTGTGATCGGTAAAGATACCAGGCTGAGTGGCTATATGTTCGAGACTGCCATGGCAGCCGGGATTTGCTCTGGAGGGGCGGATGTTTTGCTGGTTGGCCCCCTGCCTACTCCCGGAATAGCTTTTATTACCCACTCTGTGCGGGCTGATGCGGGAGTTGTTATCTCTGCTTCCCACAATCCCTTTCAGGATAATGGGATTAAGATCTTCAGCAGGGATGGCTTTAAGCTGCCTGACCAGATGGAGGAGGAGTTGGAGGGGCTCATGGCCGTTGGGGCGCCCGGGTGCAGGGTCGCTGGTCCAAGGGATATCGGCAGGGCTACCAGAATTGAGGATGCTGCTGGCAGGTACATTGTTTACCTGAAGAACACATTTCCCCGACATCTATCCTTAGAAGGAATCACTATTGTTGTGGACTGTGCCCATGGGGCATCCTACAAGGTGGCTCCTACGGTGTTCGAGGAGCTTGGTGCCAGGGTGATTCGACTCGGCTGTAAGCCCAATGGGGTTAATATCAACCTGGATTGTGGTGCTCTCCACCCGGATCGAATGCGGAAAGCTGTTCAGAAATATGGTGCCCATATCGGGATAGCTCTTGATGGAGATGCGGACCGATTGATTCTATGTGACGAGAAGGGTGAGATCATTGATGGGGACCAGGTGATGGCTGTCTGTGCACTGCGCATGGCCTTAAATGGTAGCCTGGCCGGGAACGCAGTGGTTGCTACTGTTATGTCGAATATCGGTCTGGAGGTGGCTTTGCGCAAAGCGGGGGTTTCCTTGGTTCGCACTCAGGTTGGTGACAGGTATGTGGTGGAAGAGATGCGCAAGGGTGGGTACAGCCTGGGAGGGGAGCAGTCCGGTCACCTGATCTTCCTGCAACATAGTACCACCGGCGATGGGGTGCTGGCTGCCCTGAGGCTTCTGGCTATTATGCAGGAGGAGCAGAAGCCTCTCTCTCAGTTGGTGGGAGTGATGGAGCGGTTCCCCCAGTCTCTGGTCAATGTGAAGGTGATGGAGAAACGGCCAATTGAGGAGCTGGCTGAGGTGCAGTCCCTGGTACAGCGAATTGAGGGTGATCTGAAGGGTGAGGGCAGGGTGCTGGTCCGGTATAGTGGGACAGAACCTAAGGCCAGGGTGATGGTGGAGGGGCGCGATGAGGCGATGGTGCATGCCTGGGCCATGGAGATCGCTGATTGCCTCAAGCGAGTGCTGGGGGGATAAACCACCCACCCATGCACCCACCCACCCAACCAACGGACCTTCTATCAATCCATTTTTCCTCTACTACCTCTATTCTACCTTTCTTCATCACCAAACTCCTTGCACAGTCATGCCCTTTGTGCGACAAAAGGTTCCGAACATGACGGCAGACGTCATAACCATGTGCCTGATTGATGTTGGCGTTTCGGGTTAGGCGTATTGGGTGATGTGTGCTGGTACAGATGATGGCAGGAGGTACATTATGAGGCTAGGTGTAAATATCGATCATGTTGCCACGTTGCGTCAGGCACGGGGGACCAATTATCCGGAACCTGTTTCAGCGGCATTTCTGGCTGAATTGGGCGGTGCGGATCAGATCGTTTGCCATTTGCGTGAAGATAGACGTCATATTAACGATCGTGATTTGCAGATTCTGCGCCAGACAGTCCATATCAGTCTAAACATGGAGATGGCCTGCACTGACCAGATGGTGGCCATAGCCCTGAATGTGCGGCCGGATGTGGTTACGTTGGTCCCTGAGCGTCGAGAAGAGCTTACCACCGAACAGGGGCTGGATGTGGTGGGACGGTATCAGTTTCTTGAGCCTTCTGTTCAGCAACTGAAAGGTGCTGGTATTAAAGTAAGCCTCTTTATAGACCCGGATTTGGAACAGGTGAAGGCTGCCCATAAACTTGGAGCAGCACAGATTGAGCTTCACACGGGAACATATGCGGAGGCCTGTGGAAAGAATTCTTACCAGACCCAGTATTCACGGCTGGTTGACAGCGCCACGCTTGGAGCCGAGTTGGGGCTAGAGGTGGCTGCAGGGCATGGTATCGATTATCAGAACGTCAAACCTATTGTTGCTATCTCTCAGATAGAAGAGCTAAATATCGGTCACTCCATTGTCAGTAGAGCCATATACGTTGGCCTGGAAGCCGCAGTAAGAGAGATGGTTGCCTGTATGGTACCCCAGCCGAAGCGTTGACCTCGCAACAGAGCTAAATGACGCGGGCTATTGGCAATCCCATTGGCTTGTGCAAGTATTCTACCACCCAGCAGGGGGGATGGCGTGGGTTATGCTGTACTCCAAGGGTTGAAGTGATAGCTGGAATAATCCCCCCTGAACTGTGACATTCTTTTTCTCTTTTTCTCAAAGGTAAGAAAGATTTCCATTGCAGTTATACATGAGTGCAGATACGTTCGTGTACACGTATAGTAGCGGAGGAATTCGTTTTTACATAAGTCACTGAGTGGTGTGCAAAATCAAGGAGCCAATCAATATGGAAAACAGAGTATGGAATTTTAACGCAGGCCCTGCAGTACTTCCAGTGAGCGTACTTGAGCAGGTTCGTGACGAGATCTTCAACTACAAGGGCACCGGGATGTCAATCCTGGAAACCAGTCACCGGACACCTCAGTTCGACGAGATTCTTGCCAAAACCCAGGGACTTATCGCCGACTTCCTGGGCATAGGTGATGATTACGCAGTACTCTTTCTTCAAGGTGGTGCCACCATGCAGTTTTCAATGGTGCCCATGAACCTGCTACCCCAGGGGAAGAGAGCTGGCTATATCCTTACCGGTGTCTGGTCTAAGAAGGCTCTGGATGAGGTCCCCAAGTCCTGTAAAGGCGAGGCTATTGTTCTTGCTACAGGCAAGAATGAAAATTTCAGCCGTATTCCTGAACGGCACGAGTATGATGTGCCACAGGACCTGGCTTATATGCACGTCACCAGCAACAACACTATCTATGGCACAGAGTGGCCGGAATTGCCTGACACTGGTTCAGTGCCCATGGTGATTGACATGTCTTCGGACATGCTCTCCAGGCCTGTAAACATGAAGAACGTGGGCTTGATTTATGCTGGTGCCCAGAAGAACCTTGGACCCGCTGGTGTTACTCTAGTGGTCGTGCGCAAGGACATGCTCCGTGATGTTCCTGGAAATCTGCCCATTCTCCTTGATTACCGGACCCACGTTGACAACAACTCTCTTTACAACACCCCGCCTGTATTCGCCATTTATATGCTGAAACTCACTATGGAATGGTTGAAGAATCTGGGTGGACTTGAGGCTGTGCAGAAGCTCAACCAGAAGAAGGGCAAACTTCTCTATGGTACCATTGATGCTATGCCAGAGTTTTACCGGGGAACCACTGCGGTCAAGGATCGCTCCTTGATGAATGCCACCTTCAGACTGGTCAATGAGGAGCTGGAGCCTGTGTTTGTTTCGGAGGCCAAGAAGGCTGGATTGGTTGGTCTTAAGGGGCATAGATCCGTTGGTGGTGTCAGGGCTTCCATGTATAATGCCCTTCCTGTGGCCGCTGTAGAGGCGCTGGTTGATTTCATGAAGGATTTTGCCCGGAAGAACGGATAATACCTTCCAAGAAACGTCTTGTCGCTAGCGGTCCACCGCCCACCCACCCACCCCGCAGGTCACCCCTGAAACCCTGAGCTGCCCGCTGCCCTCTGACCACTTTCCACCTTCCACCTTCAACTGCACTCTTTCCTCTGAAAGTGCCTGACACCACCATGATGTGGAGAAATATCTAGCAGAATTATCATGAATCAGTAGGGGGCAGAATTGATGGGTGAGCATGGTTGCATATTCACGCAGAGAGATATTGGGAATGGCTGTTGGTGCAGGATTGGCAATGGGTGCTGCAGCAGGGGCTGGTATACTCTTTGGCAACTTTGGTTGTAACCGCGACTCTGTGGGAAGGGAAGGAAAACGAGAGCCAGTAGCCGGCGGAAGCAATGCTGACAAGAAGTGCTTACAGAATCAGGCTTTCGACTACCACCAGTTGGCCCATATGGACTGGGAGGAGATTGCCAGCCACTACTTCTCCTTATCTCAGGAATACATCCATATGGCCGGACTCTTGATCTCATCACATCCTGTACCGGTCAGGAACGAGATTGCAGTTCATATGACCGGTCTGGATGAAAATCCTGCCCTATATACAGTCACTAATAATAGAAAACTGGATAAGCAGGTCAGGGAAGCTGCCGCTGAATACATGGATGTAAAGTGGGATGATATTGGCCTTACAGACAGCACCACCATGGGCCTGGGGCTCATCTACAATGGGGTGAAGATACGGCCGGATCAAGAATTGCTCTCCACAGTGCACAGCTATTACTCAACTATGGAATCCCTGCGCTATAAATCCGCCCAGTCAGGCGCTCCTCTCCGCTTGATCAAGTTGTTCGACGATGTCTCAAAGGTGAGCGAGGATGAGCTTGTTGAAAAGGTTATTAAACAGGTGAAGTCCTCAACCAGGGTGCTGGCTCTGACATGGGTGCATTCCAGCACAGGGCTGAAGATGCCAATTGGGCAGATCGGTAAGGAGCTGAGGGCAATAAATCGGAACAGGGATGACCAGGACCGGGTGTTGCTCTGTGTGGATGGGGTCCATGGGTTTGGCGTTGAAGATGTCACTATGGATACTCTGTCTTGTGATGTTTTTGTTGCCGGTGCTCACAAGTGGCTCTATGGCCCGAGGGGAACGGGCATCTTACTGGCTCGGCCAGAGGTTCAGGAGCAGTTTGTGCCCACTATTCCCTCATTTACCAGGTACGCAGGGTGGGGTGGTCTGATGACGCCTGGAGGGTTTCATACCTTTGAGCATCGATGGTCACTGACCCATGCCTTTAAGCTACATTTGGGGCTGGGTAAGAAGAGGGTGCAGGACCGGATTCACCAGTTGAGCATGCGATGTAAGGAGGGGCTGTCAGGCGTAAAGGGAATTCGGTTGATTACGCCCATGGATCAGAAGCTCTCTTCGGGCCTGGTTTGTTTTGATGTGGGTGGTATCTCTCCACAGGACGTGATCCGCAATTTGCGGGATAAGGGGATTATCGCAAGCAGAACCCCCTATACACCCACTTTTCCCAGGTTGTCTCCCTGTATCTATAACACCGAAGGTGATGTGGATAAGACGGTTCAGGCCATCCGGGATATGGTTGGCTAGTGCTATCGCTGTATAGCTGATGTGACCTGTCCTGTAAGTGGGCTGAAGAGAACTACCCGTCCGGTTAATCCGTCTACTATTATCACTTGACCACTGACAGGGTTGAAGGATTGGGCAGCCACAAAAGTGACCGGAGAGTGGGTCTGTGTTGTGCGGTAACCCTGAATTTCCAGTTGCCAGGTGAGATCCCTGGGGATAGGCAGACCTTCAGTTGTCAGAGGGGGCTCCATGGTGAACAGGAAGCTGGTATTGAAGAAAGGTTCGTCTAAAAGGGCACGGCCATTACGCATCGGATCCGCATCGGGCCGAAGGACACACTGGTCGTCCATGGGCATCTGGTTGGTGGCCATGGTGGATGACTGATTCACAATAAATTGCTCCGCTGCCCTGATCCTATAGGAAACGAACGGGGCAAAACACGCACCTTCAAGTTCTTGCAGCGAAGGGTCCAGCGGGGGCTCGTCACCTTCAGGCGTAACACACGGATTCTCGCTGGTCCTCCCTCTGGCAGCAATCAGTTGGCCACTGCCCCCATCCTCTTCTACTGCTGCAACTGGTACCAGCCTGAGGTGGTGAGGAGTCACCTCTGCAATACAGTATTCATACCCTTCACGGCCTTGTGGAACCACAGGTGGGAAGAGATTCATGCACTGTTCGGAGCGTTCCAGATTGCTATTGGGTGGGTCTATTAACAGATGATCCCCCGGTTCAATACCGAGAAAACAGAAATTCTTTCTACAGTCGGCCAGGATGAAACCTTCCCCTTCATCTGCAAAGATTACCTCTGTCTGGTCAGAACAGACTTCTGTGGGGGCTGATTCTAACATCCCCAGCTTGCCTGTCGCACCAGGGATAACTCCTTCCCAGCTAACTGACCACACCTGGTTGGAAGGTATCGAAGCATTTCCCCATGCGGGGTTGATAACAGGAAAATTTTCCTGATCGGACACGAGGATTGTGCCCCAGTTGTTCTCGCCGGTGAATTGAGCCTGGTCGTGAGTGAAGGCTGGAACATCATCGGGCGGAGCTCCGCTGAAGTTTTCCAGGCGGTTGTTAATAAACAATCTGGGCGTGTCCATGGTGGGACCGCCTTCTCTAAGTGTTCCATACGGTTGATTTACTGGCTCGCCGTTCCGGGCCACTTCGACGATAATCACCCGTCCATTAACAAGACCAGCCAGGAGCAATACCAGGTCGGAATCTTCTTGGCATGGTGCAGGTGTGAACAATTCAGCATCAGTGCCAGTGGTGCTGCTCTCAGTTGCCTCAAAACAGGCCATGGTCACGGATTGGGGCAGGCTCCCCAGGGTGATTCCCGGGTTAATGGAGAGTGGTACTGCGCTGTTGGCATTGACTATGGAACCGTCTGCGGCATTGAGGATCATTACTTCGCGTCGGGTGCGATTGAGAACATAGATAAAGTTGCCATCTGGAGAATAGATGATCCCCCCGTTGCCTGCCCCTTCTACCGGCTGCCGGTTGCCTGGAGCTGGAGAGGGACCCACATCTGCATCTGCTGTGGAGCCAGTATCTCCCTGGTCATCAATGACGCTCCCATCATGGGCTGCATCCTGGTCAGAGTTTAATGAGGCATCAGAACCAGAGTCAGGGGCTGCGCCGGGGATGGCCCCATCAGCTTCATCCCCACCCCCATCTACATCTACATCTCCATTTTCATCTACCCCCACATCCCCAACATCAATCTCCTGATCGTCACCATTGTTAGGAATGCCATCAGTGAAAACCGGGCTTCCATCGGGGAGAATGCAGCCCCTCAGAGGAGCAGGACCGAAGAGGTTGTCACCGGCACACTGCGGTACCACCGGGATAGTCTGCAGGATTGACCCGTTGACAGGGTCGAGTATGGTGATGTAATCGGCTCGGCCGTCTGCAATGGCCAGCTTGCTGCCATCCGGGCTGAAGGCTGCTGTTGCCGGTGAACCAGTCAGGGTAGCTGTGGTCACCTGGGCGCA
>CAYZFJ010000101.1:0-7496 GCA_964477705.1 uncultured Myxococcia bacterium
CACCGCTGGCGAAGGGCACGGCATGCCGTGCCCCTACAGGTGTTGGGAGGGAGGTATTGGGTGGGTGGTGGGGGTGGTTTGAGGGTTAAGGGGAGCAGCATAGGTTAGATGTACCGCTGGGGTAACGGCTTACCTCCCAAGTCCTGTCATACCAGTCTGGCCACCGCAGCAGCGATCCGTGCCAGCCCCTCAATAATCTGATCCATTGATGTGGCATAAGAGAGGCGAATAAAGTTATCTGCCCCGAATGCAGTGCCTGGTACAACCGCTACTGCCGCCTCTTCCAAGAGCCACTCTCCGAAACGCCCCGAATCACCAAGTGGGACTCCTTTCCATGATTTACACAGGAGAGCATCCACATCAGCGAACACATAGAATGCACCCTCAGGCAGCCGGCAGCTAATGCCTGGAATATCATTAAGCCCCTTGCACATCTTGAGCCGGCGCTCATTGAACTGAGCCAGCCAGTCCTTGAAGAAAGAGCAGTCACCGTCCAGAGCTTCCACTGTGGCAGCTTGGGCAATAGAAGAAGCGCAAGAAGTAATATGGCCCTGGAAACGGTTCATCGCCTTGGCAACTGGCTTGGGTGAAGCGCTGTATCCGATCCTCCAGCCGGTCATTGCATGGGATTTTGATACCCCGTTTATGACCACTGTTCGGTCTTTCATCTCCTGGGAGATGGCAGCAATTGAGCAATGGGTTCGTCCATCATAAAGGAGCTTCTCATAGATCTCATCGGAGATGACCCAGAGATCATGGCGCAGGATAACCTCTGCTAGCTGACTTAGCTGTTCAGCCGAATAGGCTGCTCCAGTAGGGTTGTTGGGGCTATTGAGGATTAGCCCCTTGACCTGTGGCGTGATCGCCTTCTCCAGTTGGTCAGCGGTGAGCAGGAACCCGTTACTGCTCTGGGTCTGCACAACCAGTGGCTTCACATCCAGCATCTGCAACTGGGGAATGTAACTTACCCAGTAGGGTGCTGGAACTATCACCATGTCGCCCGGATTGAACAGGGCTGCGACAGCATTGTAGAGGCTTTGCTTGGCTCCGCTTGATACAGTAATTTCGTCGGGTTGATAGGAGAGTTGGTTGTCACGTGCGAGCTTGGAGCAGATGGCTTCGCGCAGTTTGAGAGTACCCTCAGTGGCTGTATAGCGAGTGTGACCATTCTTCATGGCCTCCCAGGCGGCCTGTTTAATATGCTCGGGAGTCTCGAAATCAGGTTGGCCCGCTCCGAAGTCCACCACCATCACGCCTTCCTGACGTAACCGGGCAGCAGCGGCGCTGATGGCCAGCGTCTTCGAAGCAGCGAGATTGGATAAACGGTTTGAAATTGCCATCCATGTCTCCTATCAATCGGATAACACCAAGATAACAGGTTGGGACCGTTGGTGGTCCCAAGCCCTCACTCAACTTTATATTGATCAATGTACAAACTGAGCGGGGCACAGCACTATGCTCCATGCCCCATGCTCTCTTGCCCCTTGTTAATGCGGCTGGTTGGTTGCACCGCTGGCGAAGGGCACGGCATGCCGTGCCCCTACAGGTGCAGGAAACTGGAACCATGAACCGCCTAGAGCTGCTACTTGCTCTTTCTCTATACCGGCACCCTCTGAGCCTGCGATGTGATCATCTCACTTTTAGCTTTCAGTTTGCAACTTGCAGCTTGCAGCACGCACCCCTATAGGCTCATAGCGTTTAGCTTTGCATCAGCCTGGCAGATGTTCTTCTCCAGTCTCTCCCTCAGTCTCTGTAATACAATGGGAGGGACCAGTGCATCCACCGGGCCGCCCAGAGTAGCTACTTCCCGAACCAAATGGCTTGAGATATAGAAATACTCCTCACCCGCCATCATGAACACAGTTTTAAGCTCGGGGGCAAGTTTCCGGTTAATGCTGGCCATCTGGAACTCATATTCAAAATCGCTCACTGCTCTCAGGCCGCGCACCACCACTGGGATTTGACACTTCCTCGCATAATCCACCAGGAGACCGTCGAAGCTGTCGAATTCGATTCCAGGGTCATCGCCCAAGGCTTCCCGCAGCATTTCCAGTCTCTCGTTAATGCTGAACAGAGGCTGTTTATGGGAATTGACGGCCACGGTTACTACCAGCCGGTCGAAGATCTCCCTTGCTCTGCGCACTATGTCAACATGGCCATTGGTCAGGGGATCAAATGAGCCCGGATAAATTGCCACCCTCTCTACGGGAGCACGCTCTTTGGTCATATCTAAAGATTCCTTCACGGTCTTAATTTTGTTCCTGTCCCCATTCGCACCAGTCGGTTATTCAACAGCCCGCTGATCCACCTGCGCCTTGTATCACCGCAATTGTTTCACCGCAACAACATGTTGATTATTGATGGCTTGAATCATGATCCTCTGCGGTCTCTGTCACTTCCCAGAAGGTGACCTCTGTATCTCCGTATCGTCTCCTGTCCACAAGAACAAAGTCACCCAATCGCTCAACCTCCAATTCACCCGCACCATGTTCCGCTACCACGGTAGCGTCTGGCTCCATAATGCGGGCAAAGCCTTTAGTTTCAAGGGCTTTGCGGACCAGTTCAGCCCGGTATGGGGGATCCATGAAGACGAGTTGATATTTTTCTCCTGCCAGAATGATGTCTGGCAGTGCGGCTTCCACCTTTCGTCTGATGATCCGGGTAGACCCAGTGTATCCTAATGCTTTGATGTTCTGGGCCAGTGTTCGGATTACCACCGGGTCTCCTTCCACGAATACTACCTTGGCGGCCCCCCTGCTTAAAGCCTCCAGGCCAAGGGCACCGCTACCGGAGAACAGGTCCAGCACTGTCGACTCTTGGACAGCTTGGCGTCCCAGAATAGAGAAGATTGCCTCCCGAACTTTTTCTGAGGTGGGACGCACATGCCCGCCCTTGGGATAGGTCAGTTGTCTGCCTTTTGATGTGCCTGCAACTATACGCATTAATTCTTCTCCGGAAGGTGCCTGTTGGTATTGGCAGTGGTATTGGCGGTGGCAGTGGGGGGGGGAGGGGCGATGGCAGTGGCGGTGACGGTGGAAGTTGGCGGTAGAGTCAGGGGGGGGGGGGGTGGGGGGGGGGTGGGGGGGGGCGGGGGGGGGGGGGGGGGGGATGTGGGTGTGGCTGCTGTAGTGCCGGTCGTGGCATCAGTGTGCTTGATGGCAGTAGCGTCAACGGCGCCGGCAGATATCCCGGAGCCGCTCACCCCCGGTATGCGCACATAAAAGATTGTCCCTGTTCCCTGTGCACTGTTCAGACTGATGCGGCCCCCCAGAGACTTGATAATACGCTCGCAGATCGGCAGCCCCAGACCACTTCCTCCAGTCTTGGTTGAGAAAAAGGGGATGAAGAGGTTTTTCTGGTGCTCAGGGAGGATGCCCGGACCATTGTCCTTGAATCTTATCTCCACATTCATCCTGTCACGATAAGTAACTGGTACACCAGAACTGGACGACGGCATCTGGCTGTTGATGTGGAGCATGTTGTTGTTGCCGCTTGAGGCGATGCCTTGAGTGTCGTGGTGGGTGCCATTAGGACGAACGGTAAGGTCGGCATTATTTTGCGCTGCCCGCTCATTTTGCATGGCCTCCAGAGCATTGAGCCCCAGATTGAGGAATACCTGGTGGAGCAGCTCTGGTGAACCGGGTACCCGGGGCAAATTATGCCCCGGTTCAAAGGTGATCTCCATCCCTTCAGCTTTGTCGCTTCCCCTGAGCAGAGTAATTGTCTTCTGCAGGACCTCGTTCACATCGCAGGTCTCGTACTGTTCCTTGATTGGCCTTGAATAGTCGAGAAACTGGGAAAGTACTTTGTTGAGCCGGTTGACCTCTTCGATGATGATGGAGAGAAATTCACGGTTAGACTCATCTCCCTCATCTCCCCCGCCTGCCGCATCGCCTGACCGTCTGTTGTCGGTGAGACCATCGCTTCCCCCAATGGTAATAAGCTGAGCTGCACCCTTAATTGCACTGAGCGGGTTCCTGATCTCGTGGGCCAGACCCGCTGCCATCTCGCCCAATGCGGCAAGGCGGTCTTTCTCTCTCATGGATTGGTATATGCGGGAGTTCTCCACAGTGATGCCAGCCTGTGCGGCCACACCAGTTAATCTGGCAAGCTCATCAAGGGAGTAGGCTTCTCGCATGCGGTCGTCCTTCAGGTTCACCAATCCCAGCACCCGGCCTCCCCCAATCAGGGGGACGGTGACCCCCGCATTGAGCAGGTCCATCAGCTCCTGAATCTCCTCAATGGTCCCCACCTCGCCGGCACCTTCTGCATTGCCCCAGTTGAGGGCCTCCTCTTTCCTGCGGTCCAGCTCTTCCCTAAGAAGCATCCGCTCCCGCTCCAGCAGGGAGAGCAGGGGAGCCAGCCTGCCAAGCTCCAGACCACGCTGGGGCCTGATTGGTCCAATCCATCCCGCTAGACGCATCCCGGTACCGCCTTCATCCAGAAGATACACAGACGCATCCGTGACCCTCTTCGATTCACCAAGACGCCTGATGATCATGTCAGCCATGTCATTAATATCAATCACAGTGGCTAACTCAGACCGTAGTTCGTCAAGGTGGCGCTCGAATTCATACTTGGCCTTGAACAGGATTGGGTTGATTTTGTCTTCTGCAAAGGTCTTGAGAGGATCAAAGAGGGCCATAATCACGAACGAGGCAACCAGGGTGTTGAAGAGGAGGAGCGAGGGGCGGTCGCCAACCCAGATGACCAGCAAGCTGTAAATGATGGCCAGCACTATTGCCAGAAGCGAGAGAACTACACATTTCCCCAGGAATTCTTTCAGATCCAGGATGCGGTATTTAAGCAGGGTCTGGGAGAGGAAAAAGAGGAAGAGGATGGTCATCACGCCGCCCATCCCCACACCCAATCCCATCACCAGATCGAGCAGATTCAGCAAAACAGTGGCACCACTGCCGATGGTCAGGTAGAGGAGTCGGGTTCGTTCCAGTTTCGATTGGGTTAAATGCCGGTGTTCGTTGATTATATATATGCAGAATGCCAACACGGAAAATACGTAAAAAGCCACCGTGTAGGTGACCCAGGGGTGGTTGAAGTAGGGTGTCAGTACTACAGCCATAAGGAGCAGGCCCACCGTGGCTGTTCCTCGTGGGGCACGGGTAATTAGTGAGCTGGAGCGGGATAGAAAGTCGGTATGGAATCTCAGGTACACAAATGGGATGGCCAGAGCGGTGAGCATGCGCAGCCTGGTCCACATGTGGCCCCCCGCTGATTGGGATGAAACCAGGGTGATGAATGACATGGCATACCATGCGCCAAGCACGGCACACATGGCCACGAAATCATAGTTGAGTCTGGTTTTGCGACTCCTCAGCGCATGCCCCACCGCAAGGGAGATTGCAAAGATGGCTGCAAGGAGAGCTGTCTGTGCCTGAAGTTCCAATTATCGTAAACCTAAACCGTTCAGGTTGTTATGTGTTTAGCCGTGTGCTTTGCCGTCTTCCAAATTGACTTAATACCATAACATAGGTCCCTGTGCCCAGACTAGGAGAAGAGGAAAGTAGAAAGTGGTTTGCGGGTAGTTCAGGGTTCAGAGGGTACCGGCCAATCAAACTTGGAGAATTGGGAAGGGTGTAGGGGAAATTATTCCCACATGTGCAGTTCCTTAACGGGAGCAGGTAATTATATTCTTCAGCAAGGAACGAGGCTGGAGGAATAAATGTTTGAAGAAGAACGCCTGCATGTAGGTGGTGATGTAACTGCCTGGTGCCCGGTCGATGAGATGGTTCTCACCCACTCTGTGGTTCAGGCTGAGAAGGGTGTCCCGATCATGGTGGAGTGCAATAACTGTGCTGATGTGCACAGGTATCAGCCATATCCCCCTGCTGCAACCGGCAGGGCTCATGATGGGCTCCAACGAGCTGTTCAAGAGATTCATCCCAGGGAGGAATGGGAAATGAAGGTCAAACAACGACAACAGGAAGGTGCTCCAACCATTCCATATAAATTGGGGGTTTCTCTTGAACCAGGTGACCTGTTGCTCCATGGGAAATTTGGCACTGGTGTGGTGCTCAAAATAATCTCTGAAGAGAAGGTTGAGGTACTGTTTGAGGATAGCGTCAGGGTTCTGGTTTGCTGCGAGCTATAAAGCAGCAAGGGACAAGTGTGAGTGTGAGAGCTAATCGTCTGTAGAAGTACGGCATGCCGTATGTATGTTCGGTTAAGCTTCAACTCCATGCCGTTAAGCCATCAAGCACCCTATCATGTCTGTTCCGATATTGGTCTGGTACCACACCTCCCTCCCCACACCTGTAGGGACACGTGACTACCGCCCAAACACCGACAGCCTGAACCTCACCGCCCTCCCCACGCCTGTAGGGGCACGGCATGCCGTGCCCTTTGTCAGCGGTGCACCCAACTCGCCACACGGCATGATGCTTCATCACCTAAGTAGGGGCGAGCGGCGCTCGCCCGCCAGAGCTCCATGCTGGCAATAACACCTAGAATATAATTGCCCACCCCAATACAGCCTATACTCTATGCACCCGGAACGGTCATTAGATCACTCTTCACTTTCTTCTTTTCCGCTTGTGACTTGGGGAAGATTGGCTCCTGTTCGGTGGTTGAATGTACGCATTGGTACGACTTGTTTTTGCTTGAACGTGTCGGACCATATGGCCAGGGTAGAATGGAAACAGGACACAGGTAATCAACAGGTGCCAATTCGATGATTGATAATCTGCCGACCAGACATATAGACACCCCTCAACAATCAGCCTGTCACCATCATCACACCTGCGAATCGTCTTGTCTTAAGGGGATGAGCCAGTTCAGGGGGAGGGTAGTGATGCTGATGTTGAGCTTTGGTGTCATGGCAGTTGCAGCAGCGGCAGCGGCCTTTGTGGGCCCCATGCTGATTGGGAGCAGTATGGCTGAGGCAGAAGCCAACACAAAAAACACCCCCCCTCCCGATATATCTATCCAGGCTAATGAACAGGAGTCCCGTCAGGCGGGGGCTCCCCTGGTGACCCCTGATAACCTGCATCTGTACACCAAGCCTGAGACCCGTGGGCCCCTGCGCGGCTATTATGGACCGCTCCCCGTACATCCACCTGAGTCCGTTGCCGATCCGGATGCGGCCCGAATAATGATGAACCAGGTTGAGAAGCTGATCATGGAGCAGGGCAGGCAGGCCGATCACCTGCGGGCTGCCATGAACACCTGCCTCAAGACACCGGCACCACGTAAACCTCCACGCTGCGATATGGATCAGGTTTCGCTGCCTTTTCACAGGATTAAGACCCACGGCAGGGACCTGGTACGGCAGGGCAGACAGATCACCACCAGAATTGAGGATTTGGATAGGTTCCGGAGGCTCGGGTTTACCGCTGGCATGTTGCCCGCAGATTTACAGCGTTTGGGTGATCTGGTCAGGCAGTATCGGGAGAATCTGCAGGAAACAAGGGAGCTGAATGCCTTATACCACGGTCAGGTGCTCCCTTATGTGGAGAAGAGACTGGAGTGCAATACAAGAG
>CAYZFJ010000101.1:7506-12239 GCA_964477705.1 uncultured Myxococcia bacterium
ATGTAGAATCAGGAATGCCAGCGGACGTGTTTGAATCTGTTGACAGGGAAGAGTTCCATTGGGGGAGCACGATTCGGCACCATAATCGAGGTGCCAATGGCCATGATGGTGGCAGTGCCTATCCCGGTGAGCTTCCAGTGGGTGAAGATGATCAGATGTTCTATGCGGAGGCAGTCTTCAGGGTGGATAATGGTTCCTGTGGTTCGGCAAAGGATGTGTACCTGGATGGGGTGCTTGTGGGGCACGTTTCGCCCGGAGAGACAGATAACTTCAACTCATGGCGGGGAACCCACCACATATGTATTATTTCCGCTGGAGATGATTATGAACAGACCTGCCCCGATTTGGCCGAAATTAAGACCATGGTACATGATGGCCTGAGCATAAGCTCCATGTGCGAAGAGCCGTTCAGGGGACTGGACCCTGAATAAGTGGGAAGCTGCAGCTTGTACCTTGAACCTTGATGGCCTCACATGAAGACACTCAACTTGTCTTGTTCTTACTGCAACTTGCGGGCATGGCATGCCCTACCCCTATACATGCGGTTTGTTCGATGGCATCTTCATTGTTCTAAAGATGCTGGGTAAGATGCCGGCTGGAAGCCGGCGTTCCTGCCGATGTATTGTGGGTTCAGATCGCTGGCGTATGCCTCCAGCCCCAGCCGCTGCGCCTCCAGTAACAAGGCCACCTCAATTAGCTTCTTTCGGACATCCTCTTCCAGCCCTGCTGCTCCTCGCCATATGCTGGGAGCGCCGGCTTCCAGCCGGCAGATCTCAATTTTCCCGTGCACTCGAGGGTTCAGAGGAGTCGTATAGATTGGGTGCCCCTACAGGCGCAGGGAGTCTGTTTACTTGTTCCGGTCACGGCTTCTGGCATTTAGTATGTCCATTTTGGCCTTGATCCGGGCTCTGGCAGACATGGTGGTGTCAGAATCGATTTGGAATGAGTAAGTGCCATCATGGTTGTGGAATACTTTAAGAATTACCCCTTCAATAGTGCCACCAGGAAGCTGCCCCACCGGAACCACCCAGTCTCCTCCCCCTCCCGGAACGAAACCACAGCCGTTACCATCACTCCCATCCCCACTGTCATAGGGGATGAGCACCGCAAGCTTTCCGTCTACGATTCTATCTACGGAGACATGACATAAATAGTCGGACATAATTTAATCCAGTATGAATCAGCCTCTATTAGTTTATGCATTTCGCACTTATCTGGCGCTGCCCCGCTGGGGAGTAATTATAAACTGATTGCTCCCGTTAGTGCGGATAGTGATAGTACCATTCACGTCAGTACCATACAGATCAATGCCCATACCGATCACCCTGCTGACCACTGATGAGTGGGGATGGCCATAGCTGTTACCCCAGCCGGCACTATAGACAGCCACATCAGGCCCCACTGCGGAGAGGAAGCTGGAACTTGAAGAGGTGGAGCTGCCGTGATGCCCTAACAGCAGCAATTTTGCCTGCAGATTGGTGGTCCTGTCTATGATCTGCCATTCTGTGTACTGCTCCACATCTCCCATGAACACCATAGCCTCACCCTTGTAATCTGTACGCAGAGCAATACAGCCTTCGTGCATATCACCGGTCAAATAGGCAGGGTTTAAAACCTGCACATTCAGTGATCCGAACTGGTAAGTCTGGCCGGAACGGGGCGTTCGGTAATTGGCGCCTGAATAGATGATAGCACTGATGGCCCTCTCGAATGTGGCCGATGTGGTGGTATCCCCTGAGAGCCAGACCTCTTCCACTGCGAAACTGCCCAACACCTGAGGAAACTGCCCTATGTGGTCTGCATGGGGGTGAGTACCCACCAGCAGGTCGATGGTCTGGACTCCTGCATTGTTCAGGTGTGAGACTACATTGTTATCGGTGTAGTTGCCAGTGTCTATGACCACCGTGAAGTCTGGTCCTTTCAGGAGGATAGAGTTGGCTTGGCCCACATCAAAGATACGGGTTTCCATCCATTCTTCGGGCTCAGGGTCTGGGCCGGTATCGGTACCAGTATCAGGCTTGTCCCCACCGCCTGAATCAGGCGAGTTATCGCCCCCGTCAAGCGGATCCTCACCTGCATCGGGCAAGAATGAGCCATCGGTTTCGACTCCCGCGTCGCTGTCATCATCATCAAGAAAGTCCCTGATGGGTGGGGGCACATCAAGGCTGGGAAGGCAAGCTGGGTTCACATAATTACATCGGCCATTCAGCTCGTTGAAGCTTAGGCACTGACAGTCTGGCACCACTCCTGCGCCCGTGTCATGCTTATCATTTGGCCAGTCTGTCGAGGCATCAATGGGGAGGTGGTATATACCCTCCTGGGTGGTGCACCCGTAGGGCACTCCCCCAAGCAGAAGAATAACCAGAAGCCCAATAGCGCTGAAAATGCTCATGCTGCTGTATGCATGAGCTGATGTATTGCCTTGGCGGTGGCCATGATTGTGATTGCCATTTGGAAATGGGCGGTTAATCGCCATAATTTCTATGCACCTTTGCAGTCTGCTTGCTTGACATCTTTGTATTTGATGAATGGATCCCAATGGTGACTATAACCATGTGTAATGCAGGTAATGATCCATTCCCTGCCTGCTCCAGCAATATGGGAATGCAGGAGGAGATTGGCCCCAGACAGTGGCGAATCAGGGGGGATCATATAGAAGATTGTGAATACTGGTCAAGCTGAAAACTGGAATGGGGGACGGCCGTGTCTGGGACAGAAGAAGCCACGGTGCCGTAATAGAGAGCCAGGTGGGCGGATACTGGTGGCAGGGTAGGCTCTGCTGTGATGCCTGTATGAGTGGAAGTGAACAGCACCTCCTGCAAAGCCTCAACACATTGCCTCCTTCAGTGTGGTGTGGCTAGATGATGAGTCGATACAAGGCGAGGAACCCACCAGTGAATTTTCTCACCTCTTCAAGCTGCACACGGGGTGACTGGAGGTTGTCAGGTGGCCTTGAGCCAGCACGCATTCCCATGAGCCAGATTCGCCCCTTCCTGACGGCATGCACAGAGAGGGCGATCCGTGAGAGTTGGTTCTCGCATCCATCACCATTACAGACTAGGGAGACCGCCTCCGACATGACCTGATCATTGAGATAATGGCCCCACACAAAGTCCATTGGTCGCTCCGGGTTATAGAGAATTATTATGTCGGAATCCGGTATGTATTCTTTGTTTAACACTTCGCTCATGCCCCGCCAGTCCTCACGGTTATTATTCTGGTGCACCTTTTCATTCAGAGCGTAGGTAGACATGGAAGCGTATACGATGAGGAGCAAGGCGGTAAGTCGAGCGCCAGCGCAGGATTTTTTGCTGATGGCTCGGGTTGCGTCGCTGACTGCATTGCCAGCCACATCCATACCCACTGCTACCAGGAGCAGGATGGGGCAGAGCACAGAGATGGCGTACTTAGACATCATGATTGGCTCTCCCACCATTGAGAGCAGGAGGGGTATGCCAACCATGAATACACACCAGCTTCCCGTAAAAATGAACATAAACGGCCAAATGGGATTGTGCCCGTACAGGGAATTTACCCGCTCCCCGCCTCTCTTTTGCTTGAGCCTATCACTCCAGGCAGAATAGACACCCGTAATGATACCAGACAGGAGGAGGAGACCTCCTGCAGCCACCAGGGACGGATTGCCCAGATAGCTGTTGAGCCAACTGGCCAAGAATGAGATGTGGGGTTTTGGTATCCAGAATCCTGACTGCACTCTTGCCGTTTGCCTGAGAAGCAGAGGAAGGAGTGGTGCGGTGCAGAGCAGGGTGGTGCCCGTGATGATGAAGAACCGCTTCCATGTGAGGTCATGGCGGCTGCTCTCAATGTGGAGTAGCGTTTGGGAGCACCATGATAGACGAGATTTGCGCTCTGGGAGGCTGTCCGGGAGGCTGTCAGTACCAGCAGTGTGGCCCTTATCCCGATTTACAGAAGGAGGAGATGACCTGGTAAGGCCCGTCAAGAGCACCCCATGGAACATGCTGATGAACGAAACGAACAGGATGCCGTACACATGACAATAGGCAGTAATGGTAGAGGAGATTACCAGCGCAGCAACAGTGCGGCTTTGATGTGGTCTGCGCAGGTATGCAAGAAACGCAACGGCTGTACAGAGGCTGAGCATGAGCAGAAGGGAGTAGCTCCTTGCCTCCTGGGTGTAATAGGCGGCATAGGGATTAACCGCCAGGAGCAGGCCTGCCATGAGGCCGATGCGCCTGCTCCCTGTGAGTTGCCTGCCCATAATGGCCATGAGTAGAATCGACACAATCCCAAAGATGGCAGAGGGCAGCCGGAGAGAGAACTCGGAAAGACCTGCAAACCCGGTCCACCACTGGATTAGCCATTGGTATAGGGGAGGGTGAACATCCCGCCCGGCCAGATCTTCAACAACATCCACAAATCCCATGGCCGCCTGTCTGACAATACACAGCTCATCGAACCAGAGGCTCTCCCGTCCCAGACCGGGTATGCGCAACACAGCCCCAAGAATGAGCAACGCCACCAGGAGAATGTTATGGAGCACCTGCTCCCCCCATTTTGTGTTACCCATTTCCAAACCAACCTATACAACTAATAATTGGCAAAGATTGGCCCTACATGAATGGAAATCAATAGAGAGGTGAACTGAGCCATTGAAAGTTAAATAGAAGGGCACGGCATGACAGAGGAATTGAAAGTTACCAGTTGAGAGTTGCAAGGTGAAAATGGAGGATGGATACCAAGTCGCCTGTAGG
>CAYZFJ010000102.1:0-12111 GCA_964477705.1 uncultured Myxococcia bacterium
AACTCAACCGGAAATAATCTGGGAAAACCTTCGGGAGATAATCTGGGAGACAACAATGTAGTGCAGCTATACCGCCCTGGTTGTACCGCTTGCACCACTTGGAGACTGTGCGCGGGGTTGCACCAACTTTGTTGGCCACTTCAGCTCCTGACTCACCAGCACCGCACATGATTATGATGCGGGCGCGGTCAGCAAGACTACGCTTAGTGTTACTGGCTCTAAGCCAGCCCTCCAGTTGGGCACGGTCCTCGTCAGAAACTTTGATGTAAATGTGTCTTCCCATGACGGAACTATAGCAGAATCGTAGAACAAGTTACAAGAAACAATTAATCGCGCAGGACACTAGAAAATTTATTGTATGATCAATCTTCTACAGCACCGGAAGCCAACTTCAGTGGTAGTGGCGTTGCTGCCTTCTTCAGTGAAGTCCTGTTTGGCAATGCAATGCAATGCATTTGGGGATGACATGTAAGAGCCGCCATATGCGTGCCTCTGGGCCAGGTTAGCCATCCCCGGAGCAACCCATTCCATGAGGTTGCCGCTCATGTCAAAGATATTGCCGGTGTCATCATTGCCACCTCTGGGAGTCCAGCGGGCAATACACCAGGCCATCTGCCCGGTAGGGACGGTCCCTCTGTGACTGCCGCCCCCATTACAGATACCTTCCTGATAGTTCCCGCCGTAGGGGTACATATTGTTTGCGCCTGTCCTGTCCTGCATGCTGCTATCCAGACTTCTGCGGAGCAAAGCTCCATACCCCTGTTGGTGCAGATCTGCTGGGCGGTCTGGAAGGTCACATTACTCCATGGTTTTACGCCTGGTCTTGTCTCGATGAGCATATTGGTCGAGACACCCTCGCTCTCGGCTGTGGCATCTCTGCGGGAAGCCTCATAACGGTCAATACAGAATTTTGCGTTATCGCTTGGCCGGTCCACCATGACCTCATTCCAATTACAGGGACCACAGACAGCCTCCTCATCCACCTCGCCATCACAGTCATTGTCTTTGCCATCACAGATCTCAGTGCCTTGGTTTACGCTGTCGAAGCACTCATCAGACCAGTCCCCTCTAACGCATTTTCTGTAACCAAGCTCACACTCTCCAATGTCGGCACCACAATCCTCAGTTTCACCTTCACTACATACACACAGCTCATCAATTTCACTGTCGCAATCGTTATCTTTGCCATCACAGTGTGCTAGAGTCTCAGGGTTCACATAATGCCCGTTGTGCGCTGCATATCGTTCTGCATTGCATGGGACTTCACAGGATTTGAGAATGCCAAGTGCGTCATTCTCAGAGTAACAGGAATCAGTTCGCAATGTCATCGGACATTCTTTTGTGGAGCCGTTGCATACTCCTACCTGGAGGGTACAGTATTGTTCTTCATAAGCAGGATCACCTGCATCGATTAAACCGTTACAGTTGTTGTCGATGCCATCGCATACCTCGGTGGCGCCAGTCCAGGCATAGGGATTGTTATCATCACAATCCGGTCCCAGACAGTCCTCTCCCTCGCCGTAACTGTCACCATCATGGTCGATGCAACTAGTAACCTGGATTGACGAGGAGGCAGCATAATTACCTTCTGAGGTGGTTACAATGATCTGTACGAAGCCAGCCTGATTCCCGCTCACAATGCCATTATTATCGACGGTGGCGATGCTCTCGTCTGCTGATTGCCAGGTCACCTGCTTGTTGGTTGCATCTTCTGGTGTGATGGTGGCGGTTAGTTGGCCGGTACCGCCTGGTGGGATGACTAGAGATTCTGGCTCGACGGTCACCCCAGTCACAGGTACCCTCACTGTAACAGCGCAGGTGTCAGTCTTTCCGCCGCTCAAGGTGGTCGTTGTAACAGTCGCCTGGCCACCGGCAAGCCCTGTGATTACACCATCTTGATTCGCCCCAACCACATTTCCATCCGAGGATGACCACAGTACTCGCTTGTCTGTAGCGTCTTTTGGTTCAAGCGTAACTTGAAGCTGGATACTCTGTCCTTTGATAATGATGATGGCTGGTGGGGTTATGGTGAGCCCGGTGACTGCAGTAGAACCCACGGTCACCTCACAATATGCCTGCTTGTTGCCATCAACGGTGGTCACAGTGATGGTAGTGGTCCCCGGATTATTGGCTGACACCATGCCTGTGTTGGTCACCGTGGCCACGTTCAGATCGCTACTGGACCAGGTGACGTTCTTGTTGGTGGCGTTGGATGGGGCGATTGTAGCGGTCAGACTGGCTGTCTCTCCTGGTAGCAGGGACAGAGTAGTGGGGGTTACTGAGACGCTGTCTACCCGGACAGTCACGGTTACCTGGCAGGTGGCTGTGAACCCGCCATCTACTGTGGTCACTCTAATGACTGTATTACCAGCACCAAGAGCAGTTACAAGCCCATCATCATCCACATTGGCCACTGCTGGGGCCGAGCTGGTCCAGATAACAGATTGGTCAGTGGCGTTGACTGGCATCACTGTCGCCACCAGCTGCTCGGATTCGCCAACACCCAGGTTCAGAGTAGTAGGATTCAGCGCTGCCCCGGCCACCCGGACGATGCACTCCCCATCAATGCACCTGGCACCAGCGCCGCAGACATGGCTACCCTCACCGCAGTTAGACTCATCCTCCATCAGATACGCACAGGAGCCACCACAGTCAGTAAGGCCAGCCTCGCATAGAATGACACACCCGCCGTCAACACAAACCTGCTGCTCAGTATAGCCATTACCACATGTGCCGCAGTGCAGTCGATTGGTGGCTAATGATACACACGCCCCGCTGCAATCCTGATATCCGGCAGCACATCCTTCGGCACAGACTCCCTCCTGGCACACCTGATTGCGGGCGCATACATGGTCACATACCCCACAGTTGAGCGGGGCACTGGTCAGGTCCAAGCATGTGCCAGAGCAATCGGACAACCCCTCCGGGCAGAGTACCAGGCAGGTACCATCCCTACAATCCTCGCCGGTTGCGCACACATGGCTGCATGAACCACAGTTCCACCAGTCAGTTGTTAGATCTATGCACCCACCATTACAGTCCGTGGTGCTGCCAGGACATCTGCCAGTGATACACTGGCCTTCTGAGCACACCTCATCTCGCAAGCATACTGTCCCGCATGCTCCGCAGTTGAGTGGGCTGCTGGTGGTGTTGTGGCAATCGCCGTCATCCAGGCACCAGCCATCGGCGATGACCGCCTCACAGGCGCCAGCCGCAGAGCACACATGCTCTGTACAGTGCAGGTCATCATCACCTTGGCAATCCTCACCAACCGCCAACGGATGGCAGCCATATGCCTACAAATAGATAAATAAAGGATGGAGAATAAATAGGAATCCGCATGGGAAATCCCCCCACCAGCAGTTTGAGTGCCTCTATCATACATTGGTGAGTGAAGAATTCAAGCCATAGGAGGGGACGTTGATGGATTAGAGACCCCCCTGTTTCTTTTATCTAAGGTAGGAGGCCATTTTGTTTGTCGAGCCCTGCGGCCATAGACAATCCCGCATATACCATGTCATATTCCCTGATTGAACCCATTGATAATTCAGCTACCACACATTAAATGAACCACACCAAGGGAGGAACACCATGGTCAAGGACCACAATCAGCAGGATGAGAAGAAGCCTTCACTGAAAGAGCAACTCGAGGGACTGGCGGCATTCCTGCCCCAGTTTGAAGTTCCTGATTTCACCTTTGGAGAGTGGGGCGGTGGGCAGGAGATAGAGCCAAATTGCTTCCAGATGCCGTACTTTGCCTACTCTGGAGTGGCCAAAAATTTTATCCAGGCCACTTATGATCTCAAGTGGCTGCACGGGAACTTCGATTGGGGTGCATGGATGCAGACGGAGGAGGCTACCTCCCTGCGTGACAATCCAGAGGCCATGACAGCAGCCACACCAGAGCAACTGTCCAAGCTGCTTACCGTACTGGTGCGCCAAGACCGGTTTTGCGAAGGTGCTCTGGAAGGGGCGTTCAAGGCTGGTTTGATTACAGCCATATGCCGCAGAGCCGTAGCGCTTCTGGTAGAGCAGGGTGGGGGTGGAGAGTAGTTGTTTGATGCTGGACTATGGCGCATGGAAGGGATGGGACCGGGGGCAAGGTCAATGGTTTATTGGGTGAGCCTGACCTGATAAATGACCTTATATAATGCGCTACTCGCTCCAGTTGTGCGGACATGCATGGTGCTGCTGTGCGGCTGGATCAGGGCTGCACAGGGCGCTGCATGCCACATGCGTGTTTTGTTAAGGTAGTATAATTTCAAACAGTTGTTTGGGCGAGAGTTGGGTGCACCGCTAACGAAGGGCACGGCATGCCGCATACGTGTCCTTTTAAGGCAAGTAGATTTCTAAAAATTGTTTAGGCGAGTTGGGTGCACCGCTGACGAAGGGCACGGCATGCCGTGCCCCTACAGGCGTTGGGAGGGAGGTGTGGCGTGGGAGGGAGTGTGGTACCAGATCCATATCGGAACAGACATGATGAGGTGCTTGATGGCTTGGTGGTATGGAATTGAAGCTTAACCGAACACACATACGGCACGACGTACTCCTACAGGAGCTGAGAGGGAGGTATCGGGCGGGTGGGTCTGGGGTGGCTCTCCGTTTTCTATGTTGTCTTGCGGTAGGTGACTATGGCCAGGATGTTGAACAGGAGGGTGAATCCTATCAGCAGCACCAATGGGCCCATGAGTGATGTGATGTCGCTCCCTTTGAGGTAGATTTGTCTCATCGCCAGGCCGAAGTAGCGCAGGGGTAGGAAGGCGCTGATTGTCTGGGCCCAGTCGGGCATGCTGGCTATGGGGGTGAAGACTCCGCCCATCAGGACCATGGTCACGATGGAGAAGAACATCATGATCATGGCCTGCTGCATGTTTTTGGCGAAGTTGGAGATGACCAGCCCCAGGCCAGATATGGCCAGTATAAAGATAGAGGCGAAGAAGTAGATGGCTCCTATATGTCCTGATGGAACCAGCCCATAGACTAACCAGGCGATAAGTATGGATATGGTGAGCGCTACAAATCCTACCATCCAATAGGGAATAAGCTTGGCCAGAATAAACTGGGACCGCTTGATTGGGGTCACATTCAACTGCTCAATGGTCCCATTCTCCTTCTCTTTGACGATGTTCAGAGCGGGCAGAAACCCACAGATCATGGAGAGCAGCATGGCCATGATGGCTGGAATCATAAAGAACTTGTATTCAAGCTCCGGGTTATATCGGTATTGGGCGATGATCTCCAGAGATGGTGCCACCAGGCGGGTTGATGAAGCGAGCAATTCGCTGCGAAGCTCCGTAGCGAAGTCGTTGACTATGCTGTTCAGGTAGGCGCTGCCAAGGCCCCCCCTGGTGCCGTTGACTGCGTTGGCGGCGATCATGACCGTCCCGGATCGCTCTTTTACCAGGTCTCGCTCGAACCCGGCAGGGATCTCAAGGATAATGTCAGCCTGGTCACGCTCGATACTGCCAAGGGCTTCGTTATAACTCTGAGCAACGCTGGTGAGACGAAAATATCCGGAGGACACCACCTTGTTCACCAGGCGATTGGAGTATGGGCTGTGATCCTGATCCACCACGCACAGGTTGAGATTACGCACCTCAAAGTTTGCCACCAGAGGAAATATCAGCATGCTGAACAGGGGCATGACGAGCACCATGCGTGGCAGTGCCTTGTTCCGCCGAAACTGTTTAAACTCTTTCTCTAACAAATAGCGCAACATCATCAGCTGCTACTCCAAACGCAGACGTTGTTTCTTGAGGCTGGCGATGACCAGGAAGATTGTCATGCCCGCCAAAATTACCAGTTCGGTCCTGATGGCACTAAACCCAAGGCCACGGATCATGATTTTGCTGATGGACGAAGTGTACCAACTGGCCGGTATCACATACGACAGTAGCTGCAATGCTCGTGGCATTGACTCGATTGGGAAGATCATCCCAGAGAGCATCATCACCGGTAACAGCAAGCCCATGCCTGAGATGAGCAGGGCGGTGGTCTGGGTGTTTGAGACCGATGAGATGAGAATGCCCTGTGCAAGGGCCAGGAAGATATAAACCATGGTAATGCCCACAAGCAGAGACAGGTTGCCCACGATGGGGACCCCCAGTACGTACACTGACATGAGCAGGATGATGGCCACATCGATTAAGGAGATGACAAAGTACGGTACGGTCTTGGCCAGGATCATCTGGAGAGGCCGCACAGGGGAGACCAGCAGAACCTCCATGGTGCCGGTCTCTTTCTCACGGGCGATTGAGATAGAGGTCATCATGCTCCCGATGAGGAGCAGGATCATACCGATGAGCCCCGGTATAAAGTTGTACGCGCCTTTGAGTGATGGGTTGTAGAGCAGCCTGACCTGAGGGGTAATCAGGTAGGGGATGGCGGCCTCGCTCATCACGTCGAGTTGGTAGTCGGCGATTATCCCCATGGCGTAGTTGACCAGGGTCCTGGCCGTATTCGGGTCAGTCCCATCAGCGATGAGCTGCACCTGTGCCGAACCGGTGGCCATCATCTCTTGCTCAAAGTTTCCGGAAAATATTACCGCCAGCCCAATCTGATCCTGGGCGAAGAGCTCCTGGACTTGGGCCGGTGAGGACAAGTCATGAGCCAGGATGAAATACTCGTTGGCGGCGAGTCGATCCACAATAGCCCGGGTGGCGTTGTCAGGGGTTGCAGCATACACGCCGATTTTCGTGTTTCTAACCTCTGTGGTGATGGCAAACCCGAGCAGACCCAGGAGCAGAATAGGTAAGCCAATCATAATGGCGGTGGTGGTCGGGTCCCTGATGATGTGGATGAACTCTTTTTTTACAAAGGCCAAGAATACTTTCATTGGGCTCAGTCCCCCTGCCGTGTGGCCTTGCGTGCCAGCTTGAAGAACACCTGGTGCATGGTCGGGGCATCAAATTGGGCTTTCAGTTGTTTGGGTGTGTCCAAGGCTTCAATCCTACCGTCAACCATGATGGATACCCGATCGCAGTATTCGGCCTCGTCCATATAGTGGGTGGTGACAAAGCAGGTGATGCCCCTCTCTGCCGCCTGATAGATGAGCTCCCAGAACTGCCTGCGGGCTGCGGGATCGACGCCGCCGGTGGGTTCGTCCAGAAAGACGATGGCTGGATTGTGGATCATGGCGATGGCGAAGGCGAGCTTCTGCTTCCAGCCAAGGGGCAGGGAGCTGACCAATGCGTCCCTGGCGCTCTCCAGGTTGAGCCTGGAGAATACCTGGTCGGTGACTTCAGGGATTCGGGCGGATGGGATTTTGTATATGCCAGCATAGAGGCGGATGTTTTCCCATACTTTCAGGTCATCGTACAGGGCGAACTTCTGGCTCATGTAGCCGATGGATGCCTTGATCTTTTCCTGCTCATGGGATACGTCGAATCCGGCGACCGTGGCGGTGCCTGAGGTGGGCCGGGAGAGGCCGCACAGAATTCGCATGGCTGTGGTCTTGCCGGCCCCATTGGCACCGAGAAAGCCGAAGATTTCACCACGCTTGACCTCAAAACTGATGGCGTCGACTGCCGTGAAGTCGCCGAACCGTTTGGTCAGGTCCCGGGCGGTGATTACATGCGGGGACAGGCCTGGGTTAGGGGAGGGTGGGAGTGGGGGTGGGGGTGGGGGTGCCTGTCCTTGGCCTTGGGTTTGGGGTTGGACGTGGCTTTGGGTGTGGGGTTGGACGTGGCTTTGGTGCGAGATTGGGGATGAGCCTGCACTGGCTGCAATTGGGGCTGAAGACAATTGTTTTTTCATGATCTTATGCTGGCTCCTCTTCTTGACTGTTTGATTCGGACAAGAGCAAGAAGCAGTCTTCAATTCCTGGGGTGGCTGGGGAGATGTCCAACTGTTTGTGCCCCGCTGCTGTCAGGGTATTGGCCATGGCACCAGTGTCCAACTGGTCGGTGACCGTGATATGATGACTGTCACCAAAGGCATGGCATGTCAGGACGCCAGGGATAGAGCGAAGGTCTCGCAGCAGGGCTGGCATTCGATCGGAGCGAACTGCCAGCAGGCGCCTGTCGTATTGGCCGATGATTCCAGCCGGGGTATCCTGGGCTAAGAAACGCCCCCTCAGCATCAGAGCGATCTGGTCACACATGGAAGCCTCATCCATGTAGGGGGTGGAGACCAGGATGCAGAGACCCTGCTCCTTGAGCTTGAGGAGCATCTCCCACAGCTCCTGCCTGGAGACCGCATCAACCCCAGTGGTTGGCTCATCCAGAAAGAGCACCGCAGGCTTATGGATTAGGGCACAGGACAGGGCCAGCTTCTGCTTCATGCCACCGGAGAGTGCTCCTGCCTTGCGCTTGCGGAACGGCTCAATCTGCTGATAGATATCCTTGATGAGGTGGTAATTTTCGCTGATAGAGCTGCCGAACACAGAGGCATAAAAAGCGAGGTTTTCCTCCACTGTCAGATCCTGATAGAGGCTGAACTTACCGGGCATGTAACCTACACGTTGCCTGATCTCATGGACTTGGGTCAACACATCCAGATCATCTACGGTTGCCGTGCCGGAGTCGGGGAGCAGCAGGGTAGTGAGGATGCGGAACAGGGTGGTCTTTCCTGCTCCGTCCGGACCAATAATACCGAACACCTGCCCCGGGTCAGCCTGGAAGCTTACCTGGTTGACGGCCGGTGCAGTGGGGGAACTGGTGCCGTCGCTGCTCCAGCTTTTAGTTATGTTCTGTACTTGAATTCCCGGCATGCTGTGGCTCTGACTGTGTCTGAGTTTGAGTTTGAGTTTGTGTCTGTTTTTCGGTCGGCGTCTGTGTATCTATCGCATCAGGTGTATCAGGCGCTGCTGGTTTTGTGATGTAACCGTACATGCCAATCTTCAGAAAGCCATCGTTCTCAACGGCCACCTTGATGGCATACACCTGGTTGGCCCGCTCGTCCCTGGTCTGGATGGTCTTGGGGGTAAATTCTGACTTGGTGGCAACCCAGGTGATTTTGCCGTCGTAAGTGCGGCTCTCCTGAGCTCCAAAATCTGCCGCCACTTTAACCGATTGACCAAGCTGCATCTGGGTGAGTTGGTCGGCGGTCACATAAGCACGCAGGAACATTTTCTTAGTGTCGCCAATCTTGAACAGTGCTTTACCCGGAGCAGTGAACTCCCCCTCCTGAGCATACTTGACCAGTACTGTACCAGATGTGGGTGATTTCAGCTCGCACCGGTCAATCTGATCATCAATCTGGGCAAGCTGGAGCTGCATGGTGTTCTGCTCATCAGCTATGACTGCATTGTTCATGGTAAGGCTCGGCACGGTGGCTGCCTCCTGGCTCCGCAGGACGGCAATCTGTGCGGTCACGTTGTCCAGCTGTTTGCTGGGAGCGGCTCCACTGGTGATGAGGCGTTCCAGCCTTTTGCGCTCTCTTTCTGTCTCAGCGATCTGCTGTTTGATTGGGGCCACCTGGGTATTTATGTCTACTATCTTAGTCTCCAGGTTGCCCATGCGGGTGACAAGCTGTTCCCGTTGCAGCTCCAGTTGGCTGCAATCGACCTTACCGATGGCGCTTCCTGCAGAGATGGTATCTCCCTCGTTGATGGAGAACTGGAGGAGCCTGCCTGTAGTTTCGGAGGAGACGATGACTTCAGTGGCCTCGAACATGCCTGCCGCTGTAGGGAGGGTGTCGTTTGGGGCGCAACCCTGGATGAATACGAGGGGGCCAAGCAGACTGGGTAGGCCCAGCAGACCCAGCAGGCTGAATCGGGAGAGCATCTTGCTGTTCCTTCTCATGGTCTGAGGCTCCTTAACACAACCTCAATGTTCTCCTGACGACGGTGGCTGAGGAACCGGGTGTGCTCTTCGGTGGACTGGTGCAGTACACCCATGATGATGGGACTGATGATGAACGGCATCATATTGATGGAGAAGATTGTCATGGACAGATCCAGAATGGTCATCTGCCGGATTTTGCCAGCCGCTATCTCTTTGTTAAGCCTAATCTCAAAACGTTTGATTGCCTCCATGGGGATGTTATCCATGATCATCTTTTCGATGGCGGTCAATCTTGCGAGGTTGCGGAGCAATTCGTCGATGAACAGGTAGGGCAATCGTTGGTCGGCCATAAATATGTCAAAGTGTGACTCCACAATACGTGCAACGATTGACTCGAATGGTAATTCCTGTTCTTCAAAGTCCACTAGACTACGGATGAATGTGAGAAATTTATGGGCAAAGGTGGCCTGAAACAGGTTCTCCTTGGAGCGGAAGTAGTAGTGGACCAGAGTCTGGTTACAGCCGGCCCGCCTTGCAATCTCAACGGTGGAGGTCATGGCATATCCGCGCTCCAGGAACACCTCCTCGGCCCTTTTGAGTATCTCCAGTTCCATATTTTTAATCGGTTCCATTCTTCTTTCATCCATGAACAACAGTTAGTAGGCATATTTAATAAGCCTATTAAGAATGGTCGCGTCAACAAGTTTATTCCCTTTTAGCTCCCTGATTGTGGTACTTTGTCATGGATTGGTAATGATGGGCACGGATGCTTTAGAAAAGTTCTCTTCATCAGTTCAGCGTGGTGCATGGCAGAAATCCAGAACCCAGGTTTTCTCGATACCCAATGGAGAAGATGGAGAAGGTTTCATTACTTCCAAACCATGCTCCCAGTTTAAGAATCAGGAGTCTTCGTGCAAACTTATGAGATAACTGCTCTTTATAAAATATTGTTGTCAATCAATGTCATTCTGTTTGCATGCGGTTGTGACAGTGGAGATAAGATTATTGTCGACCATACAATCACTCCCCGCCTGCAGGAGATGCTGACCCGGGAATTTGGTAATTATCGGAGAGATAATACTAATCTGCCTGAAGGTGCAGGCATAATGATGTATGTGGAATCTGCGGATGGTAGTCAGATGGTCTCTTCGGGATTGCCTGAAGGAGCTGACGGAGACTGGCATTATCGTATCGCCAGCATCAGCAAGACCTTTACTGCGGCAGGGATTATGTTGCTGGATCAGCAGGGTAAGCTCGATATTGACCACGTGTTGACCACAATAATCCCGGGGGACTCCAAGCCATATCTCCCTGATTCGCCCGATTACCAGATCCCATACAAGGACAGCATCACCATTCGGAATCTGTTGTCTCACCGGGCAGGGATCTACGATGTCTTCAACAACCCTATACCTGAAACTTCATCCTTTCCCTATGCAGGAATGTACTATAACGAATACGTCTATACTGAGTTGAATGACCCGGACCATCAATTCACGGCAGATGAACTGGCTGGCTTGCTATCGCATGACAATCTGTACACTAACCCGCCTGATACGGAGTATGAATATACTGATACAGGGTACACCCTGCTGGCCAAGATCATTGAAGAGGTCGCAGGGGTGACCTATGAGCAGTTCCTCGTTGATAATTTTTTTGCCCCTCTAGGGCTTAAGCAGACTACGGCGCCTTGGCGTGGTGATGATATTATTCTACCGGTCCCCTATTTTCATGGATTTAGCAGTATTGGCGAAGACTTCTTTGATACTACAGAAGATAACATGTCATCAACGGTGGGGCCTGGGAATATCATCAGCACGCCAGCAGACATTGCCCACTGGCTTCGTATGATTTTGTCTGGGAGAGGGGGATTATCTGAATCGCAGATTGAGAAGATGGCTGCTGTGCCAGAAGGCAACACCAGCTATGCTCTCGGCATTTCGAACAGCGCTCTGGGGATGGGCCACACTGGCGCACATCCAGGTTATGTTAATATCGCATTTTATCGGCCCGATGACGATGTGGCCATAGTGCTTGTAACCCCCTTTATTGATTACAGCCATGTGGAGGATCACTTTAACATGCTCCTGGATGTATATCAGAAAGCGCTTGAGATTATGGGCTATGTGGAGGAGTGAGTGGGGGGAGAACGGGCGAAAACGCAAATAGACTGAGGAGATAGGGGTGCTGGGGGTGGGGTGTGGATGGGCACCTTGTGCCGTGCCCAGCAGGCGGGTTGGGTGCACCGCTGGCGAAGGGCACGGCATGCCGTGCCCCTACAAGCGTTGGGGGAGGAGTGAGTGGGGAGGTGTGAGAAAAGAGTGGGTGGATGGATGGGGAATTAGTGGTAGTGACCCATATTGTTCCTTGCACCTGATGGCCTCAC
>CAYZFJ010000103.1:0-6819 GCA_964477705.1 uncultured Myxococcia bacterium
CAGGATGCCAATAAGCAGTGCCTCCGTCGCAACGGCAGAGGGCAAGCCCATCCGTTGCAGAAGAACTGCCTTCCTTTCCTGATATTCACCATATGAGCCAAAGCAAGGGCTTGTAGCCAACGAGGCATGCAAGCATAAGCGTACATATAAATTTAATGAACCATGGAATCTAAAGTGTAGTAGACTACCCGTTGTATGTCTTGTTGTGAGTCCGTCTAGTTTAGTTGACAACCTTGTTCTACGCGGCTTGCACGAAGCATACAACCTTTGCAGACACTAGTTCATATATAATAGGGGTTCCTTAGAAAACCGCGAAAAGAATCAAGGCAGGTTTATCTCGAACATGAACCAACGATCATCAGAAGCGGCTAACAACAGCAGGAATTTTTTCTGCAGACCTGCCATAATTATCACTGTTTTTATTGTCCTGCTGTTCCCAACTGTGGCAGCAGTGTTATGGCTAGCCTACCGCAGGGAAACTGTCACCTTCCACGTTGATCTAGCTCACTTATCCGGGCTAAAAAAAGGTGCAACTGTAAGAATTGCCGGGGTGGATGCAGGAAGCGTCCAAGAGATCTCTTTTCTATCTTTATCTATATTGAACGAAGAAGAGATTACTGAATATGGAGAGGATAAACATAGACCTGGTGCTGATGTAACCCATTCTTCTCTAACGCCCACTTCATTCTCCTCCTCCCAGCATTCTGCCACAACCCGTTCCCGCTCAGCACTGGCGGCACCAGCACCTACATCAGTACCCACAGAAACGCCAAGGGCCCATATTCGTCTCCAAATCCAGGTATACAAAGAACTTGCCAGCCTAATTAAAGAAGACTCCGCCTGTCATGTGAGCCTGGAGCAAAAAGGGCTCCTGCCCCGATGGTGTCTGGAGATTACCCCTGGTTCCCCTGCCTCACCCACCATGCAGGAAGGAGCAGTACTTGCAACAGCCTGGACACCACCTGACCCTGGGAAACTACTCCATCATACAGAGCTGCTCATAGATGAAGCAGTGGCACTAGTTTTAGAGCACCCAGGCGAAACCAGGGCTCTGGCAGCTAATCTGTCTGAATTTCTGGCAAGAACCAACCACCTCCTGGACAAATCAGGCCCCTCCTTTGAAGCCACCGCCTCCCTGCTGGAAGGAACCATAAGCGACGCCGCCACCATTATGGCATACATCAAAGAACGAACAGAGAGAGGTAGAGAGATTGACCATTTAATCAGTCAAAGCTCATATGTACTGGGCGTTTTAACTGAAGATCTGCCATCACTGCGCAATGATACCTTCAGACTTATGAACGAACTGGCCAACGCAAGCTCACTTTTGCACACCATGCTCACCAAGTATGACCCAGAGTTGGGACCATTGCTGCTGAACCTGAACAACTCCATAACGAGCGCAAACCTGGTTCTGAGGGATACATCAGATACATTGAATTTGTTAAAATCCAATCGGAACACTGTGGGGATGCTTCTTACAGACAGAAAACTTTATGACAACCTGGACAATCTGTTAATAGACTTCAGGCAACAACCCTGGAGGGTTCTATACAAGGAAGATGATCGCCGCTAACAACAAAAGGGCTCACTCCTGATCAATCCCCCTTCTTTTCCAAATGGGGCCCACCATTGCCATCTGCTGTGCGTGGATAAGCATTTTTCAAAGTCACCGTAAAAATGCTCCCTCCTCCTGGACGAGGCTCCACTGATACCTCGCCACCGTGATAAGAAACCACCCTCTTGACCACATCCAGTCCATACCCAAAACCAGCAAGCCTTAATTCGCTCGCATTACTTGCAATCTTACCTCGCTGAAAGATGGACACCTTTTCACCGTTGGGGATGCCAATACCTCTATCAAGAACCATAAGCATCACATGCCCTCCCCTGCTTTGAATCTCCACCTCAACCAAATCACCACCTGGTGAGAATCGCAATGCATTATCGAGCAACCTGTGAACCACCTTCGACATGCTGGTTGCGTCACCAATGATTCTTACTGGTCTTTGAGGCATACGGGTGAGGATTCTGTTTCTACCTGGATAACAACGATGCTCATTGCAGATTGCCACCACCAGTTTCTTTAAGTCCACCTCATCGGAGCCCACTTCCATGGGAAAAGGAGAGCCAGAAGAAACAGAAGAACCAACAGCCCCCATTTCTGAAACTTCTTCATGAGCTAGACTTTTTTCTGGTTCATACAAACTACAGCCAACAAAATCATCAATTATATTGATCATTCTTTGACACAAATTCATAGAATTCTGAACGAAATCCAGACCTACAGGTAAATTCTTTGAGGCTCTCTTATACATTAGCTGCACATAAGCATAAAGAGGAGTGAGCGGAGTTCGGAGCTCGTGTCCAACCAGTTGGAGGAAATCATCCCTGCAACGCCCAGCCTCAATCTGAGAAGAGAGATCCCGATAAGACTCGATCCTGCCCAGCAATTGCCCAGAACTAGACCGAACAGGGATTACACTGCGCTTTACCAGGCCTGGCCGCTGCTGAATACTGAGATGATGATTGGCACTATAAACTTTGGAATTAGCAGCTATGCCAGGTAGAGGGGTTAATAACAAATCTTCGCTGAAAAATACCGACTCAATCCTCCCATTATGAACCTGTGGCATAGTCATGCTCTCAGGCTCAACCAGAGCAGACATGACTGCAGTCTCTAACAGAGCAGGCAGTTCAATCTGATTGTAAATGGGAACACCGAACCACTCCCTGAACCGGTTGTTGATAAAGCTGACCCGGCCATCTGTACCGCTTACAATTATTGCATCGTGGCTGCACTGTAGGATGGCTTCAAATTCAGCCGCCCTACGATCCCGTTCCATGGCATATGATGCCGCATCCCTGAAGAGAACCGCATTGGCGAGACTGATAGAGATGCGTCGGAGTAAACTCTGCATCTCTTTGCTCCACCCTGGGGATCGAACTGCAGATTTCTTGCCAATTGCCACAATAACCCCAATAGTCCTATTGCGGTAAACGATGGGAAAGATGGCCCTCTGCTTTAGGAAATCAGAGAAACAACCATCAAACAAAAATCCCGTATCGGCAGTCCCATGTATGGCAGTGGTGCGTGAGAGGGGAGAATCTGCCCTGTCTTCTTTCCCCTCATTGGCAAAGCAATCACAAGGGCCACTGAAGTCTCCCAGAATTGGCTCTTGGGTTCTAATTGCCCGGGCTATTGGATCTGGGGCTGAAAAATGTACTACTGGATAAAGGGGTTCTTCGGTGGTATTTGAGTAAACAAGCTCTGCCGCCTGTCTGTCCTCATCATTAACATAGACCGCCCCTTCAACGAATCCGGAGACCCGGAGAAATGCTTCAAGCATCCTCTTTGCCGTGTCTACCAGCTCCAGACTGCCTCCCATGGCTTCCACCAAGGTTTGAGGCCCGAACAGGTCGATGCTCTCCACATGAATCAGCTTCTTGCGTTCCAAGAGAACCCGGCCCAAAGCCATGCCTAGCATAGAGCTAATGAGTCGTGTGCACTGGGAAAATGACTTCCAGAGGTTTGCAGCCAATGGCGAGGTGGCAAGGGAAAGCACTCCTGAAACATCTGAATCAATTTTGATGGGGATAAAACGCCAGATAACCCGGCTACCAGCAGGTTCAAGCACAATCCCAGGAGGGGGAATCCGCCCATCAGATCGCCCTCTGTTTCCTCCTGTTGCCGCCCTCATGAAGGGACCTGACATCTGCCCAGCATCTGGGCTCTGCACCAAAGAGGCAGCAGCAGAGAACGCTCTTCCAGTTCCCTCCTCCCGAGCCATCATCTCTCCCCCTACTCCAGCCTCCTGAGCCTCCCCCACCGACCAAACTGACCCCTCTCCAGAGCCAGTAACTTCTGTATCCAAAGGATGGGTAGACATTTCTCCCCCGAGTCGGGCAATGCCACCAGCCCAGATTGGGAACGGGCCTCTCACCCGGTCTACACCATGTAGCGACGCTCCCAATATCCAGTCGAGGGAGAGCAAAACCGTTCCCCCATCACGGGCAACATCCTCAAGAGTATGAGAGCACCTAACTGCATCAAAAAGCCACTGAAGCAGCACCATGTTGCTAGGGGACTTGACTTCAGACAACCAACTCTCCTTTCACTTAACAAAGCATTAAAAATGCCCGGTTCATGATCCCTTGTCAATGAAGGATTTTTCCACATATTTTGCCCCCACTACATTTGCTACTTCAAGGCATTGATTTTTCTGATTTTTTTTGCTGCAACTGACAAAAAACTTAAAAATATTCTCCAGCCTATTGACGAAAAGCTCTTTGTGGCAAAGGGTTATTATTAGGACATATGATCAGGAAATCAGCAAATGGCACAGGAAACCAAACTTCAACCTTCAACCATTTTAGTGATTGATGATGATCCAGAAATCAGGGAATGCATTGGGGTTGCCCTTGAAGAGGATGGTATGTCGGCCAATTATGCATCTGATATGGATGCAGGCATTTCAGTTGCACGCCAACTGCATCCGGATATTATCCTGCTCGACTACCTGATGACCTGGCCTGTTGAGCCAACTGAGATTGCCAGACTACGTGTAGCTGCTGGTGATCCACTGGTCATTTTAATGACCGCCTCCAGGGACCATCACTCATTCCGTACACTGGGAGTGGACAGATTGTTGCTGAAACCGTTTAATGTGGATAATCTACTGCAGGCAGTCACGGAACGCTGAACATAAATGTAAATCTCATCGGTTACCAGTTCCAGAAAGCCCAGGTTATCCCAAATTGAAGACCAGCAAAGTCATCTGCACTCTTGGACCAGCAACAGACAACAAAGACATCATCCACAATCTGCTTATGGCCGGCATGGATGTGGCCCGAATCAACGGCTCCCATGGAGACAGGCAGCAACACCTGCGCATAGCCCAAATGGTTCGAGATGCTGCTACTGAAGCCCAATTGCCCATCGCTATCATGTTTGACCTGCAAGGCCCAAAGATCAGGGTAGGTAAACTCCCACCCAATGGGGTTGCTCTCAAGAAAGATGCCCAGTTACTTATATACCCACTGTCCATGGAACCACAGGCAGACACTTCCCATCTGCTCACTATTCCTATCAGTTACCCACGCCTCCTTGAGGACATAGATCCAGGCCGTGAGATTCTCCTGGATGATGGGCGACTCAGACTTATTGTTGAAGAAAAGCTTGATACTGGCCTTCTGTGCAGGGTAATAGACGGAGGCTTGCTTACCAGCCACAAGGGGGCTAATTTCCCCTATTCCAGTTTGAGGGTGCCATCCATCACAGAGAAAGATAAGTATGACCTAGAGACTGCTCTCATGGCAGGTGCGGACTACATTGCCCTCTCATTTGTGCGCCAGGCCAGCGACATCACCTCCTTACGCTCTCTTATTGCGGAGATCACTTCCTCAGCAACAAGCACACCCTCGAACGAAACCCGGGATGCTACCACCACCCACATCAATCAGACCTCTCAACCTGCCATCATAGCTAAAATTGAGCGCCCCGAAGGTGTAGCCAACCTGGACACCATCATTGATGAAGCTGATGGCATCATGGTGGCTAGGGGTGACCTTGGTGTGGAGATGGCTGTTTACAGAGTACCGGCCATACAGGTTCAGGCGATTCACAAAGTTAACTCTAAGGCCAAACTAGTAATTATCGCCACCCAGATGCTGGAATCCATGATCAAAAGCCCCTCTCCCACCAGGGCTGAAGTGAATGATGTGGCCGTGGCAGTGATGGAAGGGGCTGATGCTGTTATGTTGTCTGGGGAGACTGCGGTTGGTGATTATCCCCTCGAAGCAGTTCGAATCATGGTAAAAACGGTGAATGCAGCCCGGACTATCATTAGTACACTTGCAGATCCTCGAAAAGCTTTCTTGCCAAGTCTAGATCCAATCTCCAGCGCCACGAGCGGATCTGCGGTTCGCATGGCCGAAGAAATCGACGCCAAGTTGATCGCCTGTTATACCCGTAGTGGCAGCACGGCACGCTTTGCCAGCAACTACCGTCCTTCAGTTCCAATTTTAGCCCTCACTGACAATGAAGCCACATACAGAAAAATGGCCATGATGTGGGGTGTTCACCCATGTCTGATAGGACATTGGTTTTCCATGGAGGAGATGTTCAGGGAGGCAGAGAGGCAAGCGCTAGAAAACAAAATGTGTACCCATGGCGACCTGATGGTGATCACTATGGGCTATCCGCCTGGCCCCAATGCGGGAACTAACCTGCTCACAGTGCGAGCAGTGGGCATTACCGGCAGGGCTCCGACCGAGCCCTGAGAGCCTGATGTGGCCCTCTGATTCCCCAACACAGCCCCCCCCCACCACCACTTACCCCAATACCAGCCCCCGCTGCCTCTGCCGCTGCCTCAACTCCCCCAGCACAGAGAGCTTCGGTCCATCACCACTGACCATAACCCTGCTGCACATAGACAGACCGATGGTTCGCCCAGGCCCATCCAAAAACACCACACCCTCGGGCAAAGCCCACACCACCTCCAGCTTTTCGCCTGTGCCCAGGAACCCAGTACCCGAAAAGCTCTCCAGTTTTCCCTCCAGTACAGGGTCAGGGCTGAATTTAATCATCTCTCTGACCATATATTGGATCTGATTAGACTGGAGCGGCATTACCACCCCTCCCGCAGACCTGATGGCAGCATATCAGATTCGTATGGAAGCGAATCTGATGATGGAGTTCAAGAGGGTGGAGACTGGGATGATGAAGGGAATGATCCTGAACAAGATGATGCAAACGAATCAGAATTCAATGATTATTCTAAAGAAATTATGGATGACGTTGAACAATTATACAAAGAA
>CAYZFJ010000103.1:6829-12084 GCA_964477705.1 uncultured Myxococcia bacterium
ATCTGATTAGACTGGAGCGGCATTACCACCCCTCCCGCAGACCTGATGGCAGCAGTGGAGCCAGAGGGCGTAGACACCCAGAGGCCACTGGATCTCAGGCCTATGGTGTTTCCGCCCACACTCAAATAGTATTTGCTTACCGTACAGGGGTTTGGGTGTGCAATCAGGAGATCATTCATGGCATACATGCCCTTGATTGCCACACCGTCAACAGAGACTGCCAGTCGAGATAGAGTGTTTACAGGTAGGGTCCCATCACAAAGTCTCTGGAGTTGTTCTGGAAAAGTCTCCCTCTGAGCAGAGCAATAAAAACCGATGCTTTTATCAGGATAAGGATTCACCCCCAGAACAGGAATACCGTCTCCGTCTCCTTTTCTGTCTCTGTCACTGTCACCACCAAAGCCTCCCATACGGGAGGCCAGATCCAGCAATGTGCCATCCCCCCCGACGCTGATGACCAGATCTACTCCCTCAATATGCTCTGGCAACTCATCTCGCCCCAACCACTCCACCCTTGCTCCCATCCGTCTTAGTTCTCTGCCCACGACATCCAGGCATGACAGCTCTGATTCTATGGTATCGACCATATCACCACGGTCCACATACAGCTCAGGCTCGTGGGGATCAACCACACCAGCTATTGAGCTGGAAGCTGTAACCCGGCCTTGGGTATAAGGCAGCTTTGTCTTGCAGTGCTCCGTCCCCGGTGCAATCGTGTGGGGTGATCTCTTGTAGATAACAGTAACTTTAGGATTATTTGGAATGAGGGGGGGCAATTTCTAATCCTGCTACTCAACCAGACAAGTTAAATCAATAAATCTTGTTAATCGGTTAGTCAGTGAGTGAGTCAGTGAGTCAGCATGCCAGCAGTAGGATGATCGGTTCTGTTGTTTACAGGCTCACCACATGTATGTTGACATGGGTCAATCAATGCCAGCTCTGTAAGACAGCTCAACAACTTCACCCGGCTTTGGACCGTATCCGGGAGTAAACTCAATGGCACCATAGGGAAGCCAGGAACGGAGGAAACGCCAATGATCCGTTGAAACCTCCCACTGCTCATCACGGAGGGCATTACCATCCTCGTCCAGAGGCACGATCCTAACCTTCATATCCGTAGGGCGACCATTCTCATCACCACAGTAGGGTGGAAGGGGCTGTTCCTGTGCGTCGTGAAGCAAACAGGTACCTTCACCACAGTCCTCGTCAACCCGGCACTGGAGCAGAGGGCGGTTGAGGGAGTAGACAGGCTTATCAGCCTGCTCAATCACCTGGGCAATCCTCTGCAGAGCACCGGTGAACTGACCCTTGCAGATGTCATCGGAGACCGCCCACTGGAAGGAGTTAACCAGAGCATGATACCTGGAGCTGTTAAATCCTACACCTACTTCACTGGTGCATGAAGGCACCGGTGCCTGAGGCTCAATAGAGATCTTGTCGATACATACTGGGAAATCGGGATTGTTACACTCAATAGAGCAATACAAATCCTCTTCACAGGATATGGTGGTTGTTTCGCAACTCTGCACATCGGGAACACAATCATTCTGCTTTGGTGCCATGATTCCAGCAACAATCACCCTGGACTTGGCGCATATGTGGTGCCGATCTGAGCAGTACTCGCCATTCTGCGCATTGCATTCCTCGTCAGAGGAGCAAGTTGCTCCACGTTCAATCTCTGCTGCCGATGGATTATCCTTAATTTCACGAAGGAATTTGATAAAATCCCTGGCGGGACGGAGCTTGCCCCTGTCCCAGTAGCACAGGTTGGCGTTCTTGCTCTCGTTGAACCGGCAGTATTTGCGCCCATCAATGGGGTCCTGCAGACAAAGCCGCCGTTCATCGTTCTCAAATCCCGGGCAGTCGCTATCCCGGGTACAGCTCCCCACTCCGTCCGAGCAGTCATCTTCATCAGTAAGGAAAATAACGGTAAGAAATGCATCATCCCGAAGGAAGCCTGCATTGGGAGCACCATCACCAGAGATCATGTCAGAAGAGAGGGCCTTCTGCATAGCCTCCAGCCCCTTTTCCCAGCGGGTGCCCTCCGTACCCACAGTTGCCATACACCGGAACTGACGGTTAACTGCATCGGTTTCCATCTCACGAATAGTCTCATCATCCGAACTCAGATCATAATCGTCCAGGTTCACTGCAGCAGGAAAATCTTTGGGGCAGTCGCAGGTGGGGGGAGGACAGACGCCCTGCCCGGCACTGTTAAACTGCCTGCAATATTTATTGTTATCCGAGGCAGGTAAACAGGCCATGTTCTCACCCGGGCAATCCGAACTGACCTGGCAGCGCCTGAGCATGCAGAACATTCCACCACCATCCTCTACAGATGCTTCCTGGCAGGAGAAGGTTCGCTGGGCGATACGGTCCACCATGGGTATCTTTTCGCCAGACTCTGTCCACCCTCCCCAGCCCAGCTCACCACAGTTGGGGCGCTCCGCTGAGCAGGGGTTGGCGCAATGCTTAACCGTATTGGAGAAACCAAGACACTTTTGATTAGGCTGGCACTCATCATCTGAGTCACAACGCTGCACATGGGGGATACCGCACAGGCAATTGCCGCCGCAATCCCCATCGGTCTCGCAGGTCCTGTTGCAGGTGATGTGATCGGAACGAATCGGCGCCTGCCTCATCCTTCCAGCCACTGCCCGGCATACATTGCCCTGCCCGCAGTCCCGGTCTTCTTCACAAAAGCAGTTGGGGTAATCCATGCAATCGAGCGGGTTGGCCGGCGCTCCGTCCGATGCCTTAACACACACCTTACTGCTGGCATCGGTGGAGATGACCGCCATATTGAAGTCACCCTGCAGGTCAACAATACCTACCTTGTGATCTTCACCTGTACCGCTACCCAACAGGAAAGTTTCCAGGTTTTCTACCAGATTGCTCTGATGGTCACACATGGAGTGCGAGTCATCTACAACCCAGAGGATATCGAATTTCCTCTTGGGAGGATTGAGAATGTGGTCGGATCTCTGAACCTTCACCACACTGGAGAACGGCATCAGCTCATGATCGTTACATGCTCCGTTCAACAACAGGGTGACCAGTCCTACCACAGCAAAGCCTGCTGTTACCAGAATGCGGTTGCGTCTTCCGGGCATTCTTTTCCTCCTGTACTCCATCAAATAACAAACCATCTTGAGGTCCACATAAGTTGTGTCATATCTACCCACCATCACAATTGAACCGAAAGTGGATTTAATCTCAAAGAATGGTTTCAATGATCAAGATTTGCTTATATCACAAGGCAAAAAAATTGGCCAAACTGCATACCACACTCCGTGTGGCGAGCATACAATCTCCCCACAATGGCCAGAAACCGGCTGCGCATATGCGCCTACAAGCATCGCAACATCCTATCAGGTTGTGATCACCCTGTAAACTTGATAGTACTCGAAAATCCAACAAACCCGGTTCAGGTATTAAAAGGATGGTTGACCGCTTTCTTTTCCCCTGATAGTCTGCCTTATTCGATGGGGCATGTTCTCCAGTCAGTGAAGAATGCGACTCCAGGGCTTCTGCCTTGCACACCCGCTAATTCAAAATGACTAATAGGCTAACTTCAGGCATAAGGAGACTTGGTAAAATGAGTGCAGCTAATGGAAAAACCTTAATCAACAATTGCACTGTGGTGACCTTGGGTAATGACAACAAGATCATTCCCAACGGCGCAATCCTGATTGAAGGAGATACAATCAAGGCGGTGGGAGAACTGGCCCAGGTGCAGTCCAATCCGGAAGCAGCCGGCGCAACGGTCATCGATGGCAAAGGGAGACTGGCCATGCCCGGTTTCATCAATGCCCACCACCACCTCTACAGCACATGGTCCCGTGGTATTGTTCCCAAGAGCCCCCCTGCTGAGAACTTCGTTGAGGTTCTGGAGAGGCTGTGGTGGCCCCTTGATGATGCCCTTGGAAAGGGTGATCTCTACGCCGGCGCTATTGCGCCACTGGTAGACGGTCTTCGTCACGGCACCACTACCATCATTGACCACCATGAGAGCCAGTCATTCCAGGACCAGAGTCTGGACGAGCTGGCAGATGCCTGTCGTAACGTTGGTGTGCGCGCCTGCCTCACCCTTGGGACATCGGACAGGTACGGCAAGGGTGCCGGTGGTGTGGACGAGAACACCCGCTTCATCCGGTCCATCCAGAATGATCCCATGATTAAGGGCATGATGGGGCTTCACGCCATGTTCACGGTCGAGGACGAGACCCTCCGCCGCACTGTTGAGGGAGCCAAGGCTCTTGATGTGGGCGTGCACGTGCACGTGGCCGAAGATGCCGCTGATCAGAAGTACAGCCTGGAGCATTATGGCAAGAGGGTTATTGAGCGGTTGTACGATGCTGGTGCCCTGGGCCCCAAGACCATCGCCGTACACTGTGTCCACCTGGACGACAAGGAGATTGATCTGCTCCGTTCCACTGGAACCTTCGCAGTGCATAATCCCGAATCCAACATGAACAATGCGGTTGGGGTTGCTCCAGTCCTGAAGATGCTCAAGAATGGCATCACCGTTGGTCTCGGTACAGATGCCATGACCTCTAATATGCTCCAGGAAGTGAACTATGCGGTGGTGCTTCAGCGCCTGCACAACCAGGATCCCAGAGTTGGCTTCATGGAGGGTGCCCAGATGCTGGTGAAGAATAACGCCGCCATCGCTACCGCCATGTTTGGGCGTCCCATCGGTCTGCTCGCCCCCGGCGCAGTTGCCGACGTGATCCTTGTGGATTACGATCCCCCAACTCCCTTCGGCGGCAACACCTTCTACGGGCATCTGCTCTTCGGTCTCCCCGCAGCCAATGTGAGCACTGCCATCGTGGGTGGCGTAGTGCGCATGGATGAGGGGAAGATTCTGGGTATCGATGAGAAGGCTGCCATGGCCAGCTCCCGCAAGTTAACCCAGGATTTCTGGGACAGGTTCTATAAAGCCTGATAGATAAAGACCACGTCTTTTGACCTTCCACTATATCTATCCAAAACCTTTTTCCGCAAATTGCCTGCCGACTTATGAGACAAGAATGGCATTTATGAGACTAACCAGCCTGATTTCCTGTCTCAAATGTAGGGACCTTGTCTCAAATCTCCCTGCCTTACCGCAACCCTCGGACTTTTGAGACAACACAGCCACTTTTGAGACACCTTACAGGCAAAATTTGCACACATCTAATCAGAATTATCTCTTTACCCTGAGCCATCCCCTCATTTTATTTGGCGCTCAATAACACTCTGAATAGTTCAGT
>CAYZFJ010000104.1:0-12039 GCA_964477705.1 uncultured Myxococcia bacterium
CCCCTTTGGGGAGCAGCCCTCAATTGCCCTCCGCAACAACCACCTCTCCCGCCACCATTCCCCTAACTTCGTGTCTTCGTGTGAGGCCATCAGGTGCAAGGAATAATATGGGTCACTACCACTAATTCCCCATCCCTCCCAACGTCTATAGGGGCACGGCATGCCGTGCCCTTCGCCAGCGGTGCACCCAACTCGCCTTAAGAGAACACATATGCCCGCCTCCGATCCCGCCCCTGAAGCCAAGCTGAGCCATATCCCTCATTGCTATCAATCGGGACAGGAGTGGGAATAGACTGAACAATTATTGGCACCACATTGAACAGGTCATGCATTCAAGGAGGATCCCCAACCATGAAAGAAGATACGAGATGGTCCCCATTTAGAGAGCTTGAACGGCTCAGGGATGAGATGGACAGGATGTTCGATGAATTCTTTACGCCCAGGAGCGGTAGGGCAAGAACGGGCGGAGGCCAGAGGGCAAGAGCCCTCCCATCCACCCGAAGGGATATGACTTTCACTCCCTCCATGGATCTGTATGAGGTTGAGAACTACCTGATGTTGAAGGCTGAACTCCCTGGTGTGAAGAAGGAAAACATCCGCATCACCGTGGAGGAAAACAGACTAAAGATTACCGCTGAAACCAGCAGGGATGAAGATGTCAAGGATGAAAACTACTACCGTGCAGAGCGGAGCTATGGGACCTTTTCCCGCGAGATAGAGTTGCCTGCAACGGTCAAGGCGGAGCAGGTGGAGGCTTCCTACGAAGACGGTGTGCTCACGCTCAGACTTCCCAAAACCAAGTCAGAGCACCCCAAAGAGATCACCATCAAGTAAGCTGGCATGAGCCCCCTCGCCAACAAACTGCGATTCAATCAGTCAATCACTCTCAATCGGACAGAACAGAATTTGTGCCATTTGCAAATATGAACCCATTCTTCACGAACAAATTCTTGATCTCGTCCATCTGTTGGTCGCCAATAGTTTCAGCGGAGACCCCTTCTTCAAGGGTCTTGTAACCGAAACACAGATATTCAGGATCCTTGGGGTCTCCAGGGAGGAGGACGCAATTGCCAGCCAGGGAGAACATGGCATTATTCTGGAGCATCAAGGCGTATTCCCTGCCGTTCGACACACAGCCATTCTTGAACAACATAGTCAGGGCCTGGCGTAAGGAATGGAGTTTGCAGGTAAAAACCCTCAGATGGCTGAACTCGGCACCAATGGATACCCCTCCTTTTCTCTGGAACAGCCTCATAAGGAGTATACCAGGGTTAGACACCGGAACAAGAGGGGCACCAGGCAACTTGGAGCAGACCTGCTCTAGCCTGTCCAGGCTCTCCTGATTATCAACGGTAACCGGTACGAAGATACCCGGCAACAATCCAGCAGGCACATACACCACATCCGAATTCTGTGCTGGTGTCCAGCGCATGTTCTCCTTGCGAAAGTCGGTGATGATCTTCTTCAGCTCATAGTCATTGAATGGAGTCCGGTTAGAAAAGTGTTGTTGAAAGAGCTCATCCAATGTATTGCCGATAGAGGTTCTACCTAACGAGGGGGAGAGGTCTTCCAGTCTGTACTGACCATCCGCAAAGGTCAGCTTGTGAGCAGGCTTCTTCTGCATGGTCGTATATATAGCCTCATAGCCTTCTCCGGTCCTCTTCACTTCATCGAGAACGCCATGACCAAGTTGTTGAATAATCTCTTCAGAAGACATGACTGGTACCTCCCCTATAATCATTGCAGCCTGACCAAGCGGTCCGCGACTATCGCCTTACCACAAGGTGGACACTGCGATAAACAATCAAACTGGTTGTGACAATATGGAATAATGGCCCCGAAAACCTGATACGCAATCTAAATGAATGATTGGAAGTCATGTGAACAATACATGTTAGCCGATACTTGTCAACTGTAAAACCCACACAATCCGTGTGGGTTTTCATTTTATGGCCAGGGAGAATTCATGGATTTGATTTGGAATAACAGCAGGTTATGTATATATTTCCGCCCATGAAAATAATCACTGCAGTAGTTGGCCACGTAGAGTGGGTTCATTTTGTTAAGGTAAAAACTCTCCCCGCCCCTGGGATGATTGTCCATGGAGATTCAGCTTGGGAAGAGCCGGCTGGCGGAGGCGGGGTGGCGGCAGTGGAGCTGGCCCGGCTGGCGGGTAAGTGCTCACTGTTCACCGCCATGGGTGATGATTATTACGGTCACCAGGCTCAGGCAGTGTTGGAGTCTGCGGGTGTTCAGGTTCAGGTTGCATACCGGAAGGAGAAGCAACGGCGGGCAACTACCCTGCTAAGCGGAGGCGAACGGAGCATCATTTTGCACGGGCCGTGCCAAATCCCACTGGGTGATGACCCGCTTGCCTGGGAATCCTTAGCCAGGGTCGACTGTGTCTATCTCTGCAAGGGCGATGAGGAAGCTTTGAGATATGCCCGCCAGGCGAGAGTCCTGGTTGCCACCGCACGCATCATGCCTGTGTTACAGGAGGCTGAACAGGATGGAGAGGGGATCTTGCTTGATGCCCTGGTGCGTAGCGCAAACGATCCGGGCGAAAAATACCAGCCTGGAGACCTAAAGACCCCACCTGCGGTAGAGGTGGTCACCAATGGTGCCAGTGGAGGGTGGTACAGGCTCGCAGATGGGCGTGAAGGAAGTTGGGCGGCTGCCCCCCTGTGTGGCTCCATCGCTGACTCCTATGGCGCCGGCGACTGTTTTGCAGCAGGGCTCACATATGGCCTGGGTGCAGGCTACAGCATCGAAAAGGCCATTGAGCTGGCAGCCCAGCGGGGCGCACTGGCGGTGTGCCGGAACGGCTCAACGGAGAATCAGTGAAGCTTGCCTGAGAACCTTGGCTGGGGCTTGAGTTGGAACATCAAGGCACATAACAGGAATACGTAAATCAACGTATTCCTGTTTGATTGTGGTTTGCTGGGGAGGCTGGATTCAGTTCACTTTCTTCTTAATGGGAATGGCACGATCCACTTTGATACCTTTGTAATTAAAGGCAGGTACGGGCTCGGCCTTGCTTGAGGTGGTGCAAGCTGCCCCCGGGGTAGCAGCAGCGGATGAGCCGTTACCGGCCGATTTGGGCCACACATCGTAGGCGCTCATTCCAGACCCGGCAGAGACCAGGTTGGCAACCACCCTGATCCTGTCAGCAGCACCACCCTTTTCGCCATCCCCATCCACCTGGAGCGACCATGTCTTTTCAACATGGGTCCCAGCATCCTGAAGTGGGATCTCCTCTTCCAAATTCCCCTCCAGCAGCTTCACATGTGCAGGCAACTCTATGCGCAGATTGGGACGCCCCTTGAGGGTGACTGCAGTGGCGATGCGGGCGGTCAGCGTGAGCTTCCCTCCCTCAAGCTCCTCTCCAGAGAGCTTGACGGTGAGGGGCAACATAGCCCTGCTGCTGATTCCAGTTGCAGGGCCAGAGGTCCCCTGGGCAGCCGTCCCACTGGTCACCCTGCTCTCGCTTTCGCCCTGGGTCTGAGCTTGAGCTTGAACATCAGCCTCGTTCTTAGCTACTTCCCCCCCGCCCTCATTCCCGGCTTCTCCGATGAATGCAGACGAGCTTCCCCTTCCCCCCACTGCACTGTTAGTGGAGCAGCCCGCCCCAACAATCGGGATTACACAAATTGCCAAAGCTGAAGCTGTCAGTACCAATCGCCCTGCCAATGCAGCGGCGTAGTGGTTGTGTGCATCCAGTGCTCTATTCAAAAATCTCATTATCATCGTCAGCTCCTTCCTTCCTCCCTCCAGTTTCAATAGCAACTGGGATTATGATCATATGGAAAACTCAAGTCAGTCATCAGATTTCCGATAGGATTCTTGAAGGCCGTGAAGAGACAGGATGCAGAATCTAGAAAGTCCACCAGATCCACACCCCGACTACCCCTGTTACCATACAAGAACCTGTTCGACGTAATTGAACGCATAATCCGTTGCGTACCGAGGGCCACCGGATACGACTTGTCTTCTTCCCACACATCCTGCCCGAGCCAATTGTGCCACAGGGCGATGGTAACATAGTTCTCGTCCAGGTTTTGGGTCATACCTGAACGCATGCTGGGAAATCCTATGGAGTCTCCATTACTGTACTGAGCATCTTCGTAATCAATCCAGAACGAACCTCCATCCTGAATATCCCAGGTAAATGGATTGGGTTTCTCAGACCAGAGACTGGTGGTCATGATGCTCATGAACGAGGCCCACCCCTCACTCCAGGCAAAAGGCGGTGCAATGGGCTGGCCTAAATAGTGAGCTCCACCCGGAGAGTCATCCCTGCCATACTGAAATGCGATATAGTGGCCAAGCTCATGGAGCAGGACCGGATAGCCCCATGCCCCCGAATCCCCTTGATGGCCAGGTATCCAGATGGAGTTCTCCATCTCCAGTCCGTTGAAGTCTCCCAGGTTCTGAGACCATGGAGCATAACAGGCTCCACAATCCCAACTCAGTCCGGGAGCCCACAGTATGGCCAGAGTCTTGAAGTCATCCATGGTGACACCATCGATATAGGAGAGGATGTTCATTACTCCGGCCACACTGTAGGTGTATAGGTTGAGTGCTCCTGAGCCAGCCTCTTCGGTAATCATGAGATCACCAACATTACCATCAGCAGGAACCTCTGCCCACCAGCTCCACACATCATGAGTACCGGACACATTGTCATCACCTGTCTCGGGGCTTACCACTGCGAGGAGGATCTCATCGTCCATCTCAAGGGCCGTCAAAATATAAAGGTATTCATTACCTGTGAGGGCTTTGTCTACAGGCACACTGAAGGAGCCATCATCACCAACGGTGTTGCTCATGCCCATAAAGTTGCCATCGTTGTCGTAAACAAGGAGCAGCATATTCCCTGAGAATGGTGTCTCATAGAGCTCTTCACCGAGCACTATTTCATCGTATTGGTTCCATTCAGGCCACCGGTACTGATATGAGAGGGTGCCGGTAACCTGGTCTTCCCCCGGCTCGCCCCCGCCACCATCGCCACCATCGCCGGGCTGTACGCACTGACAACTATCCCAGCGCATGCCATCATCCGCACAGGCCTGGGCTCCTGTTCGACCATCGTAGCAGAAGCACTGCTGGGTGGCTCCTGGTTGACAGATGGTGACTACTGGCGGATCTGGAGTATCACAACGGCAATCTTCCCAAGCCGCCCCCTGATCGTTACAGCGCTGGGCTCCGGTTTGATTGTTGGAACAGAAACACTGCTGAGTGGCACCCGGATCACAGATGCGATCATTGCTGCCACCGGTATCATGATCAACCTCCCCGCCACTGTCGTAACCGCTATCATGGCTGTCTGCACCCGTATCCTCGCCCGGATTCTGTTCATTGCCACTATCCAAGTCATCACCATTTCCGTTTGGGCCCGTGTCAGGATCTTCGGTAGACGAACATTGGCACTCCTCCAGCATGGTGCCATCCTGCAGGCATGCCTGAGTCCCTGACCCACCGCCCGGGCACTCGCACCCACAGATTAAATGATTCCCGTCTACCGGAAGCTCCTCATCACTGCACCCAGCCCCCAGAAGCAGACTCCAGGCTGATGCAACCATCACAATCCAGCGAAGACGCACCTTCAAACAAGTCATCTCTTCACCCTCCTTTAGTGGCCACGCAATGTGGTTACTGAACAGAAGCACACACACGCACGCACAAGCTCACACTCACGCACAAGCACAAATAACATCTGGATTATCGAAAATGGATGGACTTCTAAAGCCCCCCTACCCCCAGCAAATGGCAGGCTGTTAATTCAAACCTCAGTATCAAAAACTAAATGGCGGCCTTTGATGCTCAATGGTTCCCAATATTCAACTAAATATTCCGGGAATTGTCATTAAAAAACCTGAAAATTTTGGTTGACAGAGAGAAATGCCCGCATACATGCCACTAGACCTGCCCATTAAGAAGGTGTTGCAGACCAAGTAGAAAAAGCAATACATGAGGATAAGACTAATAAGGATTTGAGGAATAACTGGCTAACCCCAATGGCCAAACCTGAGCCTGACAAGCCACATTGGCCTCCCTGGTGGCACAAAGGAATAAAGTAGAATTATCCCGGAATGTGGTGGATTGCACCTACCGGTTCCACAATGTGACGATGGCCTCATGCGTGCCTTAGTGAGCAGTGGGCAGTGGGCAGTGTGTATGGCTCATGGTGCGGAGGGTTCAGGGGAGCTGTATAGATTGGGTGCACCGCTGGCGAAGGGCACGGCATGCCGTGCCCGTACAGGCGTTGGGAGGGAGGTATTGGGTGGACACACATTCGGTTTGCCCACCCCCTATTTAGGCAGCTCAATTTTCCACTTACCTATTAATGGCCTCATCAAGGGACAAGCAGGGCTGCAGGAGGCTGCTCCTATGGTAACTCCACATCTCCTCCATAATTGACCATCCACAGGATTCCATATTGGTCCTGACATATTCCATACCGCTCGGCCCACTCGGTCTTCTGCAGGGGCATCTCCACCCGGCCACCGCCAGCCAGGGCACTGAAGACCCTCTCCGCCTCTTCCCCCGTATCAGTATCAAGCATGATGTACACATTGTCCCCAACCATAAGAGTCTGCCCCTGGGATTCCAGGATATCCGACCCCATCAGAGCGTTCCCCCTGCTTAACATGAGCCCGGTGTGGGCTATCTTGTCCTGCTCCTCAACGGATACATCCATGTCAGCAAAATCCTTATACCGATGCAGTCCCATAATCTCACCACCAAAAACCTTATGATAGAACCTGAAGGCCTCTTCAGCCTGACCATTAAACATCAAATATGCATTCACACCTCTCATGACTTATCCTTTTTCTGGAAGTATTAGTTCGTTCAGGTGGTAATGGGGTTGGCTCCAGACCAAATTCAAGGGTATATATGTTTAAATTTCATCAACACATCCCATACACTGGACGACAATCGGGAATATGTATGAACGAGCAGGCCGAGGAAAATTTATGAGAGACAAACACGCCATACTCAAAAAGCATGAACTGAAGTTTTCCACCATATTGATAATACTGCTGTGTATAAGCGCTGTCCTGGCGATTATCTGGTATGTACTTGGCCCGATGAAAAATCCCTACCTGGTGATAATTCCAAGGACCATAAAATCCCTGGCTGCTATTATCCCCGCCAACTTTTTTCATTCATCAGCCAAACACCTGCTGTATAACCTGATCGGCTTATGGATCAGCGGCACTCTTGCCATGCTGCTCGAGGGCACACGTGCTCTGAAAGGTTTGCTAGCTGGGATCATCTTCTGTGGAGTGGCCCAGTTTATTTTCGGGGCAGGGGGCTCAATCCACCTGGGCTTTAGTGGGGGAATCTTTGCCCTGCTGGCGGTCGCCTTGATAGGTTCCATCCGCTCCAGCAACATCTTCCTGATCCTCTTGACTTGTACGGTCCTTTACCTGAGCTTCGGAGACTCCATACTCCAGACCCTCATGCCAACCGAATATGCGGCTGAGCAGCACATATCATGGCTTGGCCACCTGGGCGGCTTTATCGGCGGCATCTGGTACCAGACCCGCAGCCGGACCATTGCCCTGCAGATTCTGCTGAAGGATGACCTGATCAATGTCCAGGAATATGAGCTGATCGCAGGGAGGATGACCCTGAAGCAGAAGGGGGCCGCCCTGCTTGGCAAGGCTAAGAATGCCAGCGTAATTAAGGAGGATGAGCCTGATATGGCTTATGTCGATAGGGCCGGTAACCAGAACCATGGAGCAGGTGCAAACAACCAGGCAAGAGATGCGTCCTCTAGCGAAGCCTCCCTTCCAGAGTGGATTGATGCCCCTTAAGCACCAGACACCCTCTCATTATCCTGCTCGTACCATACACACCCATACTGCACAGACACCACAATACACTATTAACTAATTAATCAACCTCTGACCTTGCATCATTTCCAGGAATGGGCTTTACTGAATTTTCGCAATAATCATAAATTTGGAGGTAACCATGGGCATGAGTGCCGATTCTTGGCCGCAATGGCTCAATCCTATCTATCAGGCATGCACAAGGCAGCACCATACGGCACCAAGGGGGGGAGACCATGGACTCCCAGTGCTGGTTCTCTGTCGCACTTCCACACAGGCAGCGTCTCTGCAGCGGTTAATCGCTCGGCACGGGGGCCTGCTTGGCTTACAGATCATGACCCCTGGGGCTTACGCCCACTCCATGGTTCAGCAGAAGCTCATCATCCCGGGTAATGACGCATCCGGTGATGGGGCTAGTACAGATAATGGGAGTTCCCTGGCGCTACCTACATCACAGCCTGCCCAATCAGGAGAAGCTGGGGCCAGGCTCTTGGGGCAAATTGGAAAGCGCCAGGGGTTGCTGGATTTGGCAGGTGAGTGGGCAGCGGAGATCCGGCTCCACCAGTTGGTTGGGGGGGACACTGAAGGGATGAGCCCAGGGCTGCTCGACCTGGCTCAGGGGGGTTGGCGGGTCAGTCAGAAGGAGCTCGCCATCAGGCACCTGCTTAATCGGCTCAACCAACTGAGGCTGGGGCGGGGACTTGATTCTGGCTCAGACTCCTTCGCTCAGGCAGAGGCCACGGGGGCTGCTGCATCAGGGAGCGCAGCCAAAGTGCCGGCTGGATTAGGGCTGGCTAAGGTGTTCCACCATGGGTACCCCCCCCATCAGGATGCCAGATACGCTCCCCAGTGGGAGCGGGAGTTTATTGACCAGTGGCTTGAGGGGAACAAAGCGCCATTCGATAGATGCCAACTCTACCCTGTAGCCTCATGGGAATGGTACCTGCTCACCATGCTGGAGGCTGCCCCCCTACTCCAGACCATGGCCGCACAACCCCAGTCAGAAACCAACAGGCAGGCTGCTCTCCAGGGCGCTTACCCACCTGTGAGGCAAGAGATTCGTGAGACCGCCTCACCTGGCAGCCCAGGCGACCATGCCTTCTCATCAGGGGACGAGGGCACTGCTACTACCACGGCTGCTGCCATGCCCCCGGTAACGGCCACAGCAACAGCCAGCCACTACGGCTCAAGGGTTAGGCTGCAGACCGATTCCATACCTACCATCCCATATATCCAGGTACCAGATGTGGCGGCTGAGGCCAGGTTGGCTGCCAGCATCGTTTACCAAGCTATTAACAAACAGAGCACCCCCATTGATCAGATCCTGCTGTTAGTACCCGACCAGTGCACCGGTGCCAGAGTGCGGGACACATTCCAGCGCAACGACATACCGGTGGCCATGCAGGAGACCTCACCGATCGGGCGTCATCCCTTGGCCGATGTGGTAAAAGCCTGTGCCGGATGGTTTGGTGGCATTACCAATCCCCGACTCAGAGCGAGCCAGATCCAGACCGTGCTTGCGTCTCCCATCGTGGCCAGGAAGCTGACCGGAAAATTACTAAGAGAGGCGATGGCGGAGATCAAGCGGGTAGCGCCCCCGTCTGAATATGCGTTGCTTGAGGAGAATGGCTGGCATTGTAGCTCCAAGAACGTCACCAGGGTGCTGATGGGTGCCAAGATAATAGAGGCGCCGCTCGACACCTGGATTGGGCGGCTCCGTGAGTTGGCTGAAGTAGCTGACACCACTACCGATACCACAGACACAGACACAGACACAGACACAGACACCCTCAACACCACCAACACCACCACGCAAACAGCGGAGCCATGGGCCATCACCAAGAGAGCCCAGGCCAGATGGGCAGCCAAGGTAGTCCAGAAGAGACTGGAGCGGCTCCAACTGATTGTGGGGGGTAAGCCCCTTACACCTGTTACAGAAACTGATGAAGACAAGGCTGTGGGAGTAATCAGCGAGCAGTATCAGTTCATTGATCCCGATGACGATGAGCTGGTGGGGCTTGACGAGGGTGGCCCTTATGACGCTGCCACTGGTGATGAGGACGAGGTAGATGGTGAGGGCGGCAGGAGCAGCGTGGGCGACACAACTGACCAGGCCCAGGCCCCGTCCCAGCCCCAGACAGGGACGAACAACATCAGGCCAGGGAGTACCTTCAAGAGCCTGCGGGATTTCCTGCTCGACTGCAAGCTTTACGTCCACAGCGATCCCATCGGGCAGGCCATCCTGGGAGTGCTCAAGTCCAACAGCCATCTGCAGGCAAGCCCGGCGACGGCATCACGCATCATGGCAGGCGAGGCGGACTGTGCCGCTACCAGTGACGGCGTAGAGATCATGCAGTATCGGGACTACGATGGGCGACCGTCTACCCTGCTCCTTATGCTGGGCATTCACAACAAGGGGCTGGGCCAATCCCCCACACCGGATCCGCTTGCAAGCAAGGGTGACTTCGCCCAACTGGTGAGCAGGCTCCAGCCCGCCCACCAGACCAAGTTCAACCTGCTCCAGGCCATGCGGGCAACCGCTGCTGCCGGAGCCACTACTGCTACCAGCGCCGGTACCCCCCTCCCACTCTCCGGGACAGTACTGGCCATCCTCACCAGCCGTGACAGCACCGGCCGCTCCGTGGTGCCACCCGTGGAGTTGAAGCTGGAGGTGTACTCCAGTGATGGTGCTCTACCGAAAGAGATTAAATCACCAGACACCACTCACACCTTTGGGCTGCGCATGCCCAACCTGCCAGAGACCACCAGCCGAGAGACCCTTCAGCTGACCATGACCCAGGCCTTTCCTATCGCGCCAGAAAGAGAGCTACCCGACAGCCTCCGCCACATGACACTCCAGGCCAGCACGGAGTGGTATCGAGCTGGCCGGGGCCCCGGGATGCGGCTGCCCCCTTCAGAGGAACAGAGCGCACCTAAAGCCGTTCCCACGCTGGCTGCCATCCTGGATAATGAAGGCAAATTACATGTGCCGGATTGGGTGGCACCCTATATGGGCTACCTGCCTGAACCTACCCATACAGGCCGATTCAACCCTGACAACCCGGTCTCCAACTCCAGCTTCTTCGAGCCCCTCAACCAGTGCCTCTACAAGCTGTTCATCCAGCGGGTCCTCGGTCTGAAGGAGGAGGAGGAGTTCGAGGACGAGATGAACGCCCGGGACAAAGGGACCGCTATCCACTCGGTGCTGGAAGAGAAGGGTGATGAGATTAAGTGGAGAGTTGATGGCGATGACGACGCTGTCATCGCTGCCCGCACCGAGGCCCTGTCCATACTGAGAGAGGCGACCGAAGCCCAATTCCAGGAGCTGCAAAATGAAAACAGGCACATGCTCCCCATCAGCCGTGCGGCTGGGGATGGTCTGTGTCAGCGGTGGAACAAGCACTGGGAGGACTATCTGAAAGACAGGATCAAGTCGACCCAAGATATCGAGAAGGATATCTTAAAAAGTATCAATACAACTGATGCTCGGGATAATGTTTTTGAGCTGCTGAAGGAGGCTCTAAGTGATTGGGATGTTACAGAGGCTACTAAAAACAACAAGATTAACAAGTGGATTGTATGGGCCATAAAAACCTATGAAGAAGGTAAAGATTTTTGTAACAAGATAAACAATTGTACCGAATTACCGTTAAAAAAATATAACAACCATAATCAACTCACCAATCTGGTTCAAAATCCCGATTTTGTTGCACAGTTAGAGGAGCTCAAAGAGCTCTACACCATATTAAACGTCAACTATAAACGCATCTTCTCTGAGGTGCCATTGGCTGTGGACCCTGAACAAGAGCCCACCTCCCTTGATGTGGGCTTGAGATTTGCCGATAAGCCTTTACGTGTTCAAGGACGGATTGACAGCCTGCGAATAGGTCACACAGATGACAACACCTATATCCAGATTTTGGACTACAAATCCGGCAAGGAGAAATACCAATCCGGCTTAAAGTCCAAGCTGGATTCACTCCAGTCACCCCAGCTCAGGGTCTATGCCCTGGCCATCCAGAAGGCGATTGAGTTGGGCGTTGCACCTGTGGATCTTAAGAAGCCAGCTGTCATCAACTCGGTCGGGTACGACTACCTTCAGGGCAGTGGATCCAAGGGATTGTCCAAGTTTATGCTGAAGGACAATCACATTGAGGAGATGATGGAGACTCAGAGCAACCTGCTGGACCACCTCTCT